>JANWHX010000327.1 GCA_025450235.1 Chitinophagaceae bacterium
CAAAAACCGAAAAGGCGAAGGACCCGGTTGCAGGATGTTATATGCGTGTCTTGCAAAGAGACAGTTTTACAGCAAGGTTGGAACGTCAGGGCGATCGTATCAGCGGAAACCTTCGCTTCGATAATTTCGAAAAAGACGCCAGCTCCGGCCCGGTAACCGGCGTCATAAATGACAATATAATCCGATTGATCTATACATTTCAGTCGGAAGGAATGACCAGTGTAATGGAAGTATACTTTAAAACCCGCGGCGACGATCTTATTCGCGGTGTCGGCGAGATGATAACAAAGAACGACACCCTTTATTTTAAGAACCCGGATGACGTTCAATACCCGGCAAATGAAAAATGGAGAAAGCTGGCTTGCGATCTCTGACGGGTATCAACGCCGTCGGGCCGGGACGGTCTGACGGGTAATTCTAACCCCCTCCCATGTATTTTATTTTTCTGCATCGTAAACGTTTAATTATTCATCTTCAATTGCAAGCGGGAGTTTTTCATTAATATTGGGGACGCCGTCAGACCGGGATGGTCAGACGGCGTCTTCGGCACTCAAATTGTAAGAATTCCTCATAAATAATTACAATGACTCTTATTGAATTCCTTGTTCTCCTTGTCATCGCAGCTATCTGCGGCTCAATCGGTCAATCACTCGCGGGATACGACCTTGGCGGGTGCCTGGTTTCTATTGTTGTCGGTTTTATCGGTGCTTATATCGGGATGTGGCTGGCTGGAAAACTTGGCCTGCCTGAAATACTGGCTATCAAAATTGGAGGGAAAAATTTTCCCATCATTTGGTCTATCGTTGGTTCGGCGCTATTGACGCTCATTGTGGCACTGTTACGACGAGGCGTCTCGGGGCCAAGGCGTTTTTAGAAATCCGTCGTCACCGCTGGCCTTGTTGCCGGATTGAAAAACAGATTGAGATAATAATATCAACCTGTAGATGCGATCGCTTCTTCAGAAATGTTTTGCAATAAATACGGTTGTGCTGTATAGGGTTGCCGGCCATTGCTCTTCGACCACCGAAATACATCGGGGCAGATAAGCTCAGAAGGTTGGCAACCCTGGCATATAACTACTCATTATACATTTCCATCTGAAGCCTTGTCTCCTCAAGATCCAGCTCTCTTTCAATCTTCCGGATTATTTCATCACTGGCTTTTCCATTGCGGTGCATATTTGCCAATGTGGTTCGTTCTACGCTTATAAGGTCTATCTGCAACTGTGTAAATTCATTGAAAATATTTCCTTTAAGGGTTTGTCCCTTTCCAAAATAATTGGAAGGCAGGTCTGTTTTTTGCAGGCGGTTGTATTTTACTTCATACTTGCTTTTGATATTGTGTAATAACTCGTCATTAAGCAGAGATAATTTCTCTTCAATATGCGAAATGGTTTCTGAGACTACTTTGGTGCGCACTTCATATTCTTCTGCCGCGATAGAGTGCGGCGCCATTTTTAATTTCCGGATAATCCATGGCAATGTCAATCCCAGTCCTACCAGGGTAGATAAGATAACACAAAAAGAAAGAAAGATGATAAGGTTGCGATAAGGAAATGGATCACCGTTGGCAAGTGTAAGCGGCAAGGCAAGCGCTGCTGCCATAGATACTACACCCCGCATGCCTGCCCATCCAAAGATGACCATGTTGCGGGGATCAAATGGCTCAGTCCTTCGGATACGTTTGCTCAAATAGCGGGGTAATAACGCAGCGGGAACTACCCATATAAATCGTACCACAATAACCACAAAGCTGATGACAATACCATAAAGTATCAATGTACCCGCCGAGTAATCACCGATACCCTGTATTACGCTTCGAAGCTGCAACCCGATAAGAATAAAAATAAGGCTGTTCAGAATATGGATCACCACTTCCCAGACAGAATACGCCATGATCCGGCTTTGATGCGTGAAGATTTCGCTTGAACGGTAAGACAAATACAAACCGGTGGTAACAACGGCTAACACACCTGAAAAATGAAACTGCTCTGCCAGAAGATAAGAAGCAAAAGGTGTCAGGAAAGTAAGTGTGACCTCTATCACCGGATCGCAAACAAATTTTTTATGTATTAAATACAGCAGGTATGCAATCCCGAGCCCGATGGCAATACCAGCGATGGCTACCAACAGGAAGTTTAATCCTGCCTGCCAGAATACAAAATTGCCCGCTATCACCGCCGTCAGGGCATATTTATACGCTACCAGTCCGCTTGCATCATTTATCAGGCTTTCACCCTCCAGTATTGAGATTACTCTTGGTTGCAATCCCAGGCCCTTGGTGATTGTCGTAGCTGCAATGGCATCGGGTGGTGAAACTATTGCTCCGATAAGGAAGGCAAGCGGCCAGCTTAAACCGGGTATCAGCAAGTGGGCCGTCACCGCTACAAGCAATGTGGTTAAAAATACCAGCCCGATAGCAGCTAACGTAATCGGCCTGATGGCGGCTTTGAAATCACGCCAACTCGTGTACCATGCCGCTCCGTATAATAAGGGCGGTAAAAAAATAAGAAATACGATCGAAGGATCTAACGCAATCACAGGCAACCCGGGCACAAGACTGATAAGTACACCTGAAATTACCAGGACAATGGGAAAAGGAAACTTATACTTGGTGCTTAGGATACCAATAAAACTTATGCCGAACAACAGTATTATTATAAGACCGATATTTTCCATGTTTTAAAATTAAGTATTCAAATGAAATTGCGTGAAAATGACAGACAACAGGCTGTATTCCGCAGAAGA
The DNA here is from genome assembly GCA_025450235.1 of Chitinophagaceae bacterium. Taxonomy (GTDB): domain Bacteria; phylum Bacteroidota; class Bacteroidia; order Chitinophagales; family Chitinophagaceae; genus VBAT01. Next base: position 2,748 of record JANWHX010000327.1, read on the forward strand.
TCTCTATGTGAAGCGCGTTACCTGATCATAATTTTCCTGATAGCTTTCGAAGCCGTAATTTCTCCCATACCCCCTTTTACGATTTTTTTTCGCCCCGCGCAGCAATATGGCCTGAAGTTCTTATCTTGAATAAATAACCGGACTGCCATATGACTAAAATAGTAGCCGCTCTTTTTATGGTCTTCGTCTGCCATCTCCTGAACGCGCAACCCCGAATGGCCCCAGACCGGGAGTCATCTTCTGAAACAACCGGCATTTACCTATTGAAGGTTGATTCTGCTTCGCTTCTTATTTGGGGTCTTATCATCGCTGTATTGATCGTTGTTGGCTTCTTAGTCTTTCGTTTTTTTAAGAACACCGAAGAGAAAAACGTTGATCTTGTAATAAAAAATGTTTCCCCCAATCCTTCCCACGGCCCTATTACCATAGAGATCCAGGGAAAAGCTTCACAACTAAAAATATTAAACCTTGCCGGGCAAACGCTGGGAGCATTTGCAGTCACTGGAGGAAATATGCAATTTGATTTGTCGTCTATGCCTCGCGGTAAATATATCGTGGTTGCGTTTTATGGTGGTGCGGAATCCAATGCCGTGCAGTTCACACTTGAATAGAATCTTTTTATAGAGCAAGGAAACCTCCGTAATCGAAAGCCATGGCCCCAAAACCCACGACTATTAAAAACTACATCGAAGCGGCTCCCAAAGCTGCACAGGAAAAACTTTGGCAGCTGCATGAAATTATCCGGGAGGCTGCACCAGGCGCCGAAGAAGGTCTGAAATGGAGCATGCCTGCTTACTCTTATCAAAAGATATTAGTGACGTTTGCTGTCTTCAAACATCACATCGGTTTTTATCCCATGCCGTCTGCGATCAAAGCTTTCAGCGGGGATCTTACAAAATATAAAACAGCAGCAGGATCGGTACAGTTTCCGCTTGATCAAAAACTACCTGTATCGTTGATCCGAAGGATTATAAAGTTCCGCGTAAAAGAAAGCCGCGAAGGAACTATAAAATGGAAATCATAACCTACGTACTCAATCCAGGTTAGAAACTAATATTACAATTTCCTCGCTTAGCTGATCAGCTGTTACCCGTATGATGTGCCGGAACTATTTTGGTAAAACATTGTTATTGTATTCAAATAACTTTACGATTCATGGAAATCGGAATTTACACATTCGGCGACGTCGGTACGCATCCGGTCACGAAAGAAGTAACTACGGCCCATCAACGCCTGAAGAACCTAATCGAAGAAATAGAATTGGCTGACCAGCTTGGATTGGATGTATTCGCTGTCGGGGAACATCACCGCTCGGATTATGCAGTATCTGCACCGACGATCATCCTGGGAGCAGCCGCCGTAAAAACAAAGCAGATCAGGTTATCGAGCGCCGTTACTGTATTGAGTTCAGATGATCCGATCAGGGTGTTCCAACAATTTGCCACCATTGATCTTTTATCGGCCGGGCGTGCGGAGATCATGGCAGGTCGCGGTTCTTTTATTGAATCATTCCCGCTTTTCGGATATGATCTTAACGATTATGATGAGCTTTTTTCAGAAAAACTGGAAATGTTGCTGAAATTAAATGAAGATGAGCATATCAGCTGGAATGGAAAGCATACTCCTACAATAGATAAACGCGGCGTTTACCCAAGGCCATACCAGGATAAGTTGCCCATATGGATCGCCGTTGGCGGCACGCCGGAGTCCATCATTCGTGCTGCGACGCATGGCTTGCCACTCGCGTTGGCGATCATTGGCGGAATGCCCTCGGCTTTTGTTCCGCATATAAAATTATACCGGGATGTATACAATAAAACCGGCCACGATATGGATCAGCTGCAGCTAAGCATTAATTCGCATACTTATATTGCCGATGATTCACAAACAGCCGCTGACGAATTTTATCCACCTTACGCAGAGGTGATGACGAGAATTGGGAAAGAACGTGGCTGGCCCCCAACCAACAGACAGCAATATGACGCAACACTGTCACCGAAAGGCGCCTTGCTGGTCGGCAGTCCCCAGGAAGTAATTGATAAAATATTGTATGAACATGAGCTATTTGGCCATACCCGCTTCCTGGCGCAAATGAGTCTCGGCGCTATGCCACATAGAAAGATTTTACACGCAATTGAGTTATTGGGAACCAAAGTGGCGCCTGCTATAAAAAAATATACCCGGCAGAAAAAAGTAGCAAGTTAATTCCCGGTGTTTACATTTGCTCTTCGTCAACTTGCTATCATGAATAAGATCTGCTTCCTGTTCGTTGCTCTGTCATTTTTTTATGCTTCGAAATCGCAGCAACCCGGCAATGATATTTTACAAAAAAAATGGGATGCATATTGGTTAGCTGTTCCTAATACAGCTCCGCATGACTATGGGGTCCATCATTTCAGGAAAAGTTTTGCATTGGACCAACCACCCTCCTCTTTTATTATTCATGTTTCTGCAGATAACCGGTATAAGCTGTATGTTAACGGCACAATGGTTTCCTTCGGGCCCGCCCGCAGTGATGTATACAACTGGAACTATGAAACCGTTGATATTGCCCGCTGGTTGCAACCCGGAAAGAATGTGCTGGCAGCAGTAGTATGGGATTTCGGGGAAGAAAGACAGGAAGCACAGATAACTTATCAAACTGCATTCATACTGCAAGGCAATTCCGCAACAGAAAAAATGGTGAACAGCAATTCATCATGGCTTTGTATTAAAGACAATGCATATAGCCCGTTACAACCCCAGCTCATTTATACTTACTATGCTGCGGGCCCGACCGAAAAAATAGACTACAATTATTACCCGGATGGATGGACCACGATCAATTACAATGATGCGTCCTGGAAACCGGCGCAGCAACTTTTCAATGGTTTACCGAAAGGGGTTTTTTTCTGGACACTCGGATGGATGCTGGTGCCCCGTACCATTCCGCAAATGGAAATAACAGAACAGCGGTTAGAGCAGGTTCGTTCATCAACCGGAATGACTGTCACTACCGATTTTTTAAAAGGAAATAATCCTTTCACCGTCCCTGCGAATACTAAAGTCAGCCTGATCCTTGACCAAAGCTTTCTTACAACCGCATACCCTGTTCTTAGTTTCAGTAAAGGAAAAAACGCATTGATCAGCCTTTCGTATGCAGAAGGATTGTACGTCATTGAAAATGATAAGACAGACTGGAGAGCACAACGTCAGAAAGGGAACCGCAACGAGATCACGGGAAAACGATTCGTAGGATTAAAAGATGAATTGATCTCGGCCGGAAAAGATGAGCAGGTTTTTATCTCACTTATGTGGCGAACGTACCGGTATGTAAAGCTGGATATCGAAACAAAAGATGAATCTCTTCGAATAAATGATATGTATGGATTGTTTGAAGGGTATCCTTTTCAATTCAATGCAGCCTTTAAAGCTGACGATAAAACGTTGAATGGAATTTTAGAAACCGGGTGGCGCACTGCCCGGCTCTGTGCTCACGAAACATACATGGACTGTCCCTACTACGAGCAATTGCAATACGTGGGTGATACGCGCATTCAAGCTCTCGTTTCATTGTATAATAGTGGTGATGACAGGCTAATGCGGAATGCGATTGACCAGGTCCGGAATTCCTTCATGCCCGAAGGGATCACTATGAGCCGCTATCCTACTGCCCATTCTCAACAGATACCCACATTTTCACTGATATGGATCTCGATGTTGCATGATTACTGGATGTACCGCGGTGATGCAAATTTTATCCGGTCACAGCTCCCCGTTGCAAGAATGGTGTTACACTTCTTTGAGCAGTACCAGCAAAAAGATGGCAGTCTTAAGAACGTGCCATATTGGAATTTTACCGACTGGGTAAGTGACAAAGGATGGAACGCAGGTATGGCGCCATTGAGTAAAGATGGTACATCGGCTGCATTGGATCTGCAATTGTTGATGGCGTACCAGGCAGCGGCATTCCTGGAAAAGCAAACCGGCATGCCATCATTTGCTGATAGGTGGACAAAACATATCACCCAGCTTAAACAAAGTATCAAATCAAATTACTGGAGTTCATCGAATCAACTTTTCAGTGATACAAAAGAAAAAGAAACATATTCCCAGCATTGCAATTCGCTGGCAATACTAACCGACGTGATCGATGGTACTGGTGCCAGGATGCTGGCCGAAAAGATGATCAGTGATACGGGAATCAGCAAGGCAACTGTTTACTTTCGTTACTATTTGCACAGAGCGTTAAATAAGGCAGGACTAGGAAACAAGTATCTTGATATGCTATCCAAATGGAAAGAAAACCTGGCTATAGGGATGACGACCTGGGCAGAGACAGATGATATTAATCTTACACGTTCAGATTGCCATGCCTGGGGCAGCAGCCCGAATATTGAATTGTTTCGCATCGTAATTGGAATTGATAGTGATGCACCGGGATTCAGCAAAGTAAGAATTGAGCCTCATCCCGGTCAATTGAAAAATATATCCGGTCATATGCCACATCCTAAAGGAAAAATTGCTGTTGATTATAAGCAAACTTCAACGGGCAAATGGAGTTTCTCTATTCAATTACCCTCTGGTATTTCCGGCAATTTTGTATGGAAAGGAAAACAATATGG
>JANWHX010000328.1 GCA_025450235.1 Chitinophagaceae bacterium
CAATGATCGGTTCGAGCCATTTATTTACTTTTACTTGTATTGCGGTATCCATAAAACCGGAAATTTAGCGTTAATAGATGGTGAAAGTTATTGAATTTTGGGTAGTGAATGACTTGATTTTTTCGCCACGAATGCACGCAGTTTCAGAATGCGACCTTAATCCCTGACTACGGGCAGGCAGGCGTGCATCCGTGGCTAATCCAAACTAGCCCACTACTCAATTTTGAATATAAAAACTGAAAAGGATCAGGAAACGTAATTTTGTTCTATGAAGCCATCGCCTGTGAAAAGCCCAGCTTCCGTTGTGTCACTCACTGCATCTTTCGGCAAAAACCTCGGCATATTGCTGGCTTTTATTTTTACCTGTCATTTTTCCTTTGGGCAAACAGAACCGACAGTTTCAGTTGATACGTCAGGAAAAGAGGTGTCGCAATTTCATACAACTGGCGAACCCACAAAAAAACCAAAGGTTGCTCCGGGCCAGTTGACACCCGAAGAGAAGAAAAAACGCCTATGGCTCATTACAGGAGTAAACGTAGTTGGCTATGGTGGTGCACTTATTGTCTTAAGCAGCGCATGGTACAAAGATTATCCAAAAACGAGTTTTCACACTTTTAATGATAGCAAAGAATGGTTGCAGATGGATAAGGTAGGTCATGGCTGGGCAGCATATAATGCAGGTAGAGTTTCGGCAGGCATGTGGAGATGGGCGGGCTTGTCCGATAAAAAAGCCGCGTGGATAGGAGCTTTAAGCAGCACTGCTTTCCTTGTAGGTGTTGAATTTCTAGATGCCCATTCTTCAAAATGGGGATGGAGTTGGAGTGATTTTGCTGCGAATATTGGCGGGGCGGCTTTATTTGTGGGACAAGAAGCGCTTTGGAGCGAACAACGTATTCAATTGAAATTTTCTTTTCATATAAAAGATTACAGCGACCCGGTACTTGCAACAAGGGCCGATGATCTCTTTGGCGAACCCTGGTATGAACGGATGCTGAAAGACTATAATGCCCAAACTTACTGGCTCAGCGCCAACCTTAAATCTTTTTTACCCAAATCTGGTTTACCTGCATGGCTGAATCTATCTGTCGGTTATGGTGCCGATGGCATGTTTGGTGGTTTTGAAAATAAATGGCTTGATGACCAGGGAAACGAGATTGATCGTACAGATATTCCAAGAAAAAGACAATTCTACCTTGCTCCTGATATTGATTTCACAAAGATCAAAACTAATAAGAAGTGGCTACGGACGGTTTTTACTTTCTTAAATGCATTTAAATGTCCGGCTCCGGCGTTGATGATCGATAGCCATGGAAAGGTGAAAGGTTATGTGATCTATTTCTGAGAAAACCCATAATGCTTAATTCAATAAACACGATGCGACCAGAAGAGAGTCCTTATAGGATTTATGCTATTCGAACTTCCATTCTGCCGCTTTAATAATAGCATCAAGGCGATCGGGTCTGTCTGGGTCCATCCATAGTTGGATAAACTTCCCCCCATTAGAATATTTTTTTATGAAAGCTGATACATCTCCATTTTCATTCTTGCCAAGGGCCATATCGATGTTTTTCCCGTTGATAAAAACAGAACTCGTCCAGAATTCAGGTAAACCCAATTGTTGTCCCATGGCAGTTGGAAAACTTGGAAAATCGCCCATGAAAGTCCGGGTATCACCTTTGCCATAATCAAGATCAAATATTGTGTCGGCTGCATTATATCTGAAAGCTACCGGAGTTTTCATCGTTTCATCAATCTCGTAAAGTATGGGGTTGGTACCGGTCATGATGATCCTGCCGCCTTTATCCAAATACTTTCTCACAATACTGTTCTTTCCGTTTTCAATAATAGCGGAGGGGAAATAACAGGTCGCGAACGCAATAGCAGGCGGATCAGCCGATTCTTTCGTCATAAAGAAGGCCAGGGAATCTGATCCGATCACTTTAAACCCGTTGCTCCTGAGATAATTTCGTATGGTGAGGTCGCTGTTGTTTCTGAAATAAACATTCATCCCGGTTTGATAGTAAACATATTTTGCACCCTCTTTATTTTCCCGTTTATCTGCATGTCCCCTCAATGCATATAAATGACCATCATCAGACCCGACATACAGTAATCCGTCATCCCATACCGGCGACGACATGAGTTTACCGTTTGCTTTGAATGCGGAAATCCGTTTACCGGTTTTAAGCTCAATGCAAAAAAGATGTCCATCAAAAGTCCCGGCATACACTTTATCATTAACGATTAGCGGGGATGACCAGACTGCAAGTGGCGTTCTGAATTTCCATATCTCCCGACCTGTTTCAAGATTAACAGCTTGTACAAATCTTCCGTCAGAGGTGCCGGTAACAACAAATGAATCTTTCACCGCAACAGTTGAAATAATCCAGGAAACAAAATGATTCATTTGCCAAACGTCCTTGCCAGTATCTGCATTAACGCAATACAGGTAACCATCTCTTGCACCAACTATTGCTTTATTACCGACAACAACAGGGCTGGCATTGATGGCTCTGCGATCAAATCCGAAATTTTCGTTTCGCATTGTATCACCATTGATCCTGAATTGCCATAGCTCTTTTCCGCTGTTCATATCCACTGCATACAAAGATGCTTCTGTATCACCAAACAGGATAGTGTTCTTATAAACAGCACCGGTGCTGCGTATAATGCCCCTGGCCTTGAATTTCCAGATCAATTTTCCCGTTACCTGATCTATCGCATAAAAGAAACCATCGTCGCCTCCAATGAATAATTTGCCCTGACGCAAAACAGGCGATGAATAATAATAATCATATCGCCAGGGATATTCCTGCTTTTTACCCATGTTCAACTTCCAAACCAGTTGCCCATTTGACTCTTTCAAACAATAGATCGTTTGGCCGTTATCGGAAAAATATACTTTCCCATCCTGGCAGGCAGCCGAAGAATGAATCGCCTTCCCGGTGCTATACTTCCATCTTATTTGTTTCGTCTTTTTATCGAGGGCATAAAAATCTCCTTTCGCTGTACCAAAGTAAACTGAGTTATTGTGGGTCAAAGCAGATGAACGAACAGGAGCACCGGCATCGAATTCCCAGGCTTTAGTATCATACACCAGGTTGTCACCGGCGACATAACTATCATGGGCGGCGTTGCCGCGGAACATTCCTGGCCGGCGATCCTGCCGCGAATGACAATTATGATACAAAATAACGAACGACAGGACAAGAAGCCGGTAGCGCATAAACGTTATATGAATGAAAGATCAAAGTTCGCTGATCCATTTCTTAAAGGACGGGGCCATCTCCTGGCTGACCACAATGTGATGATTCAAATGCGGCATCGAAAGATCAACCTGTAGTTTCACCCGTTCATAGGTCTTATAACTCTTTATAAACCCAATATTGACAATATACTGCCGGTTCGCCCGGAAGAAACTGTTTTGGTCCAGTTCAAGTTCCAGTTCAGCGAGCTTTTTATCAACTATGTATTTCTTACCATCCTTATCTATGGCAAACACTAATTTTTCTTCGGTATAAATAATCACGATGTCACCTGTCCTTAGTGCGATATTTTCGATTCCTTTCTTTACTATCAAACGTGACTTTGTTTTTTGCCCGAAACCATCTAAAAACGAGTGATCACTGTTAAAATGCTTTTCAAACGATCTGTACTTTGACATCGCTTTCACCAGGTCGCCTTCATCCACCGGTTTTAACAGGTAGTCAATACCATTGTGTTCAAATGCGCTCATCATGAATTGATCATATCCTGTTATAAATACAACAGGGCATTTGACATTCACACGTGCAAAAATTTCGAACGAAAGGCCGTCTGGTAACTGGACGTCGGAAAAGATAAGGTCGGGTGCTTCATTCAAAGAAAGCCAATCGATGCTGTCCTTTACCGTAGTGAATGATCCTACCAGGTCGGCATCAACAGAAGCCCGCTTCAATATCGCTTTGAATTCTTCCGCTATCATTCGTTCATCTTCGATTAGGATTGTCCTGATCATGGGTATCTATTTAAACATAAACAATACTTTACTGATGCCCGGATAAAAATAATTACATAAAGAACTAATTCTTTGTCATAAACTGCTTGCTTGGCTGAAAGGAGATAAAGCCAGACGAATGGTCATTTTAGCTGGCTATGATAATCAGCTTTGTAGGAGCTACACCAAATTGACGTTTGAACGCTTTACTAAATGTAAAAATATCAGGAAAGTTGCAATGGCCCGCGATGGCGGTAACAGACATATGACCCTTCACGATCAGCTCTTTTGCCCGTTCCAATCGTTTATTTAATATATATTGATAAGGTGAAACTCCAAATGCCTGCTTATATGCGCGGAAAAAATGAAACTCAGACATTGCACAATGTGAAGCGACCTGGCTAATCTCTTCAATGGCAAGGTATTGATCTTCTATATAATGTTTTGCGATCTTAAGCCGCCGCAATAGTTCCTTTCTTGTTTCGGGTCTTACTGAGTGCAGGCCATTCAAAGCAAGATAATTCCCATATTCGTGTAAGATGATCTTTTCAATCAGGTCGAGAAACCATTCTTTGTCTACATATCTATGCGCATACCCGTTCGCAATAGCCTGAACCAGTTCATTAAGTTTATTGCCAAATTGTGCCGCATTGACGGGACAAACAGCTTCAAAGAATTCCGGAGTTTTAAAATATCCCGCAAGGTAATTGTCAAACTGGTGATCATTTTGGGCCGTCAGGACCGTGAATGCTTCGGCAAAGGTGGCCGGGCAAATGTCAATGCAAATACTCCGAACCGTTCTTTTTGAATCAAAGTAAGCACTGACGTCGGGTTGCTTACATGCGAGCAAAAAGTTTCCTTCGTTAACAGCATGCTCTTTGTTTCCAACTTTATAATAAATACAGCGGTCAACCACGTATTTAAGGCTGAGACTGCGAAAGGCGTTGGTTGTAAACCAATCGTTCAACTCAGAATAATACACTACATCAGAATCGGAGGGTTTATTAAGACTCAGCTTGTTCTCTTCAGTAATCTTATGAAACAATGATCCCATATTGCAATCTATACCTATTACCCTAAAAGACGGCCCCGTCTGTAAAACGGATACGCCGTCAAAATAAAATTAGCAGGAATTGACAAAAAGCCGCAACTAGTTAATGGAACCACCCCTCCTTCGTCGGGGCAGGTTGTACCTATTGTGGTCCAAAAAATCTCTGATTGCACGCACCTTATTTTATTTCTTTCCATTCGCTTCCATTCCACTCCCAGGTATCGTTGGCATCATTGGGCCACCCTTTCCTTCCGCCAAACAAAACTATACGATCTCGCTTTTTATCATAAGCGATGTATCCCATTACACGTTTGGAAGGTCCAGTGGTTGCGAGTTGCTTCCACTCTTTCCCATTCCATGACCATGTATCCGATTGCATTCCATTAGCGGATATACCACCAAATAGTATAAGTAATCCTCTTTTGCTGTCATATGCAGACCCAGGTGATATGCGTGGACCGGGGTTATCTCCTGTAAAGGAAATACTATCCCATTTAGTTCCATCAAATTCCCATACATCACTCAAACGTTTCCCCGAACCATCCGAGCCGCCGAACAAAACCGTTTTCTTTCTTTTACTATCATACACCATCACAAAACCCTGTCTTCCCGCCGGACCTCTGCCTGAAAATTTTTTCCATGAAGATCTATCCCATTCCCATGTTACATCTTGAGCGAGCCCCCGACCTGCTGATCCTCCGAATGCAATTAACCTGTCGCGGCTTTCATCATATACAAACCCTGGTTCAGCAGCTTTCATTTCCGGATTGTTGGAAAGCGTTTTCCATTCGCCATTTTCCATCATACGTAAATCCGACAATGAATTGCCATTAAACCATCCGCCGAATGAAAATAATTTATTCCGCTTTGAATCCCAGGCCATCCTGATTCCGCTTCTTCTATCACCTGCCGTGCCGGATGACGTCCAGGTTTTTCCATCAAACCGCCATATATCATTATACATCTCGTATGAACTGCCATTGCTATCAAGCGGTGTGCTGCCCGCAGTCAGTAAAATTGCTTCATTTTCTTCATCATATACAAGCTCGTGATGTGCTCTGACGCCTGGCCTTGTTTGGGCATGAGCTGCAATTACAAGCAACAGTATCGTAATCGTTGCAAAATGATTTTTCATGTATGTATTTTTTATGAACATTATGGTGAAATATGAGTTCATGGTTGCCAAGACCGCAAGAAAAACAAATATTAGTTTCATCGCCAGGTTTATTTTGTTTACCAAAAAGGTCGGCTGTTGCAGGGATATATTTAATAGCCGCTATTTTAAAGCGTTAACCAGTTTTTTATAGCGTTCATCAGACCTCAAAGCTGCAAGATCCGGGTCGCTGTCAAATTGCTGCTTTGAATCAAAGCCATATTTTACAGCATTCTCCAGCGCTGCGAATGCTTTATCTTTTATTGCATCCTTTGCATAAGCGCAGCCAAGATTATAGTAATCAAGTCCACGCGGTTCCATCGCAACAGATTTCTCATAATAAATTGCCGCTTCAGAATTCTTATTCCCAACAAGAAGAACATACGCGAGTTGCGTATATGAATTGCGGGTCATCTTGCCCGTATTCATTGCAGTAGCGACATAACCTTCAGCTTCTGATTTTTTACCGGCTACGTAATTAAGCGCCGCGAGGTTTACCAGCACGTCCACATTCAGGGGATCAAGCGCCAGTACTCTTTTATAAATGGCCATCGCTTCTTCATTCTTTTGTTCATGACGTAACGTTGTCGCGTAAAAATTAAGGACACTGACGTCATTGGGGTACTCTTCCGACATTGATTTTAATAACGCTATCGTTTTTTCCGGCTTCATTTGCGATGAACCCAGCACATCTCTCGCCTTTGAATAAGCCCACGAGGGCTGGGGAACTGGCTCAAGGTGATTCTTCCAGAATGAAATAGTTTCTTTTACAATTTTTCTCGCTTCATCATTATCTGAATATGCATCAAAAGCATGCGGCATACCTGTGCCCATCTTAATTGTCCAGGGTGCATTGTTCTTCAACACCTCGTTCCACAATCCATTATACCTGTTTGGCGCTGCATCTCCTTCCGAAACGACGAATAAGACCGGGAGGTCTTTTCGGTATGGTCCCGACGGTGCATTTCCATAGTATAAGACCGCAGCTTTAATACCACGATCAGCGTTTTCATTCATCAAATAAACTACCGATTGTGTTACATTAGCCGATGCTGCATAAACGCCCAACATATTCTTATCAATATTGTAATGACTTCCTTTCTCCGATAAAAAACTGAACAGCCCTTTTATTGACTCCTGTATTCTTGATCCATCAGCTTCCATGGAGATACCGATATAGCCATTGGCTGCCATTAGCCGGGGCCAGCTTGTATAGATACCCCAGCTCTTCACTCTTCTTTGACCGGGACCGAGTTGGTCTCCAATGGCGTTGAGAAAAATAACAGCGGGACGTTTATCGGCCGCTTTAAGACCGGGAGGCGAATAGATGTCTAATTTCAAACTGCCTTTTGTATCCTCCAGGTACGGGATGTCGAGTTTTGCGACCACTTGCTTCGTGACCGGATCATCCAGGATCACTCCAAAGCTTAAGGGATCCATTACAGGGCGCGACGAATTACTGCTGGTTTGTGACAGACCATTAACTCCCGCCACCATTAACGCTACGAAGAATTTTATTTTCATGTGTTATTATTTTAGTCTTTTCCAAAATCCTTTTTGCCAGCTCCACATTTCATTGCCGGGTTCTATACCATTTGCAGGAGGAAGTTTGGGAACGGAACCGCCATACAGAATTAACTTGTCTTTAAGGAAAACAAAGTGATGAGAATTTCTAACCGAAGGGCCTTCTTTTGTCCTTATACTTTCCCATTTTTTACCATCCCATTTCCAGAAATCACCAAGCTGTTCCCGTTTTTCCGATAGACCTCCGAAAAGCATTACTCGCTTTTCAACCGAGCTATATGCAATAGCAAAACGTGTTCGATAAACGGGAGATTCGGTGTCACAAAAGATTTTCTCCCACGAATTGGCCATCCATTCCCAAACGATCATCTTCTTTTGATCAAATACGGGAATCACTAAGATGCTCCTTTCGCTGTCAAAAGAAATCATTCGTGAACTGACTATTGCAGGCCCGTCTGCAGTAAGCATTTTCCATATATTGGACTTATATTCCCACAATTCAAAAACTGACGCGGTATTATCATTGATGGCCGTTTTATTATTGGAAGCGCCATAAACCAGGATCCTTTTGTTTACAGGATCATAAACAGCTTCCGGTTCTTTTACCGGGCATTGGCTATTGTGTTGAATCCAGGCCCTGCCATCCCAGCTCCATAAATCAAAAACTGCAGAATCCTTGTTAATTCTTCCCTCGCACACTCCACCAATCAGTAAAGTTTCCTTCCGGTCTTCATCAAATACCCATCCGTGACCCCTGCGGCCGCATGGGCCAGATGCATCAAATCGTGTCCAGGTTGATCCATCCCATTCATACACCATCGATGGCTCTTCCAACTTTCCATTGCTAAATTCAGCTCCGCCAAAAAGTATCAGCCTGTCTCTTGACTTATCATAAGCAACTTCCTCCAAATGCCGTGGATTCGGCTGAGAAAAAACGATGATAGTGAAAGGGAAAAATAAAATAAGTAAGCTGAGTAAACGCATGATAAAACCTTAGTTCTCAAAAATAGAGTTGCATACAAGCCATTCCTACCGAACCGATAAATCCGGTAGCGATTCCGCTGGTTTCGGAACTGATTTTACAGGCTTAAATCACGATGCTCACTGGTTGACATCCTTGCCTTCTTCCAGCTTTTTAATCATAGCGGTGACACTCGTTTTGTTCCCTTCATCCGGAGCTAATGGTAATGCTGCCTTCATATATTGAAGCGCTTTTTTATAATCGCCGGTTGCAGAGTAAGCCCGGCCTAATCCGACGTTTGTCGTATAGACATTTGGAAATTTGTCGTAGTTCATCTTAAATACCTTTACGGCTTCCTCCACCTGTTTCTGATTCAGCAAGGTCCTGGCATAAAAATGTACGTCTTGCACAGTACCGTAAGGAATGGCTTCATCCATTACTTTCCTGGCTTCTTCCATTTTATTCATCTTCATGAGCACAGAAGCCTTTGTCCCCAGGGTCTGAAAGTTCTTTACCCCCATGATCCGGAAATAGATCGCCCGGTCCATCCATGCCAATGCCTGTTCCAGTTCAATATTATTGCGGACGCAGTAATTAGCCGCAGACATAAAATCATAAAACGGCCGCGTTGTACGTAATTCACTTTTAAAAGATGCGATTTGTAATTGCTGCACATCCGCCTCCACTTTAAATGGTATCCTTCTTTTCTCCCAGGACATGGCAATTACTGCTGAATTTGTTGTTTCGTCACTAAATTCATACTTCAGCCATTCTACACTTTTGTCCAGTTGTTCGTTCTTCACTCTTACTCTTAATGCATCCTGTGTTGAATCGTAGTAAAAACTTCCCCATGAATTATTGATCTTAGAGAAGATCAATGTGCTTTCCTGGTCGCCAAGTGCAATAAAGAAACCATACTTACCCGCGGGCAGGTCCTTCCCTTCTATTTTGACGGCATGAGAAAAAAACATGGTGGTATTTTCATTCGCTCCCGCACGCCACGGCGCAGCATAGCTGGTACCATGTCCCTGGTCCGCAAAACCGTAGTGAGCAACGGGTGTATTCCAGATCTTTCCTTCACGTCCTTTGACACCCGGCCTGCTATATTCGACAGCAATTTTTACTATGCCGATTTGTTCGGAAATACCGGCTTTCTTATTGCCCCCATCGGGCTCCAATGTTAAAGGCATGATCTGGGAGAACGATGATGACGCTTTTAAGAATAACACGACGGTTAAAGACAGAAATAATTTCATTGCGCAGAATTTTGATTAAAATGAATATTGAGGAAAGTTTAATCCAAGTTGGAAAAAATCTGCAACGCAAATATTAAATTTATGTGAACGGCTTGCCCATCGTGGCTCTTTTCAACCATTAAAAAAATAAGCAGTTATTGACAAACCATCGTGAAGGAAAATGCCATGGGTGTTTTCCCAGTCTGCCGGGTTGCATGTCTTTGCATTCACCGTCATTTATTACTCCATCCCGTTGAATGTGGGCGGTAAACCGCATTGCGATTTGCTTATTCCGTACGCAAAGACTTGACCGGGTTAGCTATGGCCGATCTCCAGATCTCATAACCAACTGTCGCCAATGTGATCAGCAATAAACCTAACAGGCTGCTGATAAAAACTACGGGGCTGATCGGAGTCTTATAGGCAAAATCTTCCAGCCATTTATAAGAAGCGAACCAGGCTATAGGCACTGCGACAATTGCGGCGACAAGAAATATCTTTACAAACAACCAAATGAACATAGCCACAACCTGTCTTACGCCGGCACCCAGCACCTTTCGTATTCCCACTTCCTTTGTTTTTTGTTCTGCTGTGTAAGAGGCAAGACCAAACACGCCTAATGCAGTGATCAGAATGGCCAACAATGCGAACACTTTTCCCAATGCGGAAACTCTCCTTTCTGTCAGGTACATACGGTTGAATTCATCATTCAGGAACCAGTGATCAAATCCAATCCCCGGGTAAACCTCTTTCCATTTCTTTTCAACAAAATCCATTTTTTCCTGGAATTTACCCGCCGGAATTTTTACGTAAGCGATGCGGTCAATAAAATGCAAATGTGGATTTAACAACAGTGGTTCAATCGGCAAATGCATTGAGCGGAAAGGAAAGTCTTTGACTACTCCAATGACTTTAAAGTAACGGGCAGAATCAAACAGGTATTGAATGGTAGCTCCCATTACTTTATCAAGCGGCTGATTCAGCGCTTTGACGGCCGCCTCATTTAAGATCATCGAGTTGGAATCGGCCGTGTTCCCTTTTTGAAAATCACGACCAGCTATAAACTCAAGCTGGTATGTCTCCGGAAAATCGTAATCGACATTGAGTTGGTTCCAACGCAGCTCCTGGTCGCTGAATTCAGGAAACTTCACATTCGCGCCGATCCATCCAAAATAATCCAGCCGCGGCAAATGATTCGCCATAGTCACATGTTCAATGTCCTTATCCTGTAAAACTGCCTGCCTGAAAATTTCAAATTTTTCCTGCGGGGCAATTCCGCCGTAGCGTATAGATAATAGCTGGCTCCCCGCTTCATTGAGCTTTGTTCGTTGCATGTGATTCATTTGCCGGATCGCAATGAATGTGCAAATGATCAAAACCAGGGAAACACAATACTGGAGTGTAACCAGGCTTTTCCTGAAAAACTCGGCCCCTTTTCCTTTTATGATCTGACCTTTTAATACTTCGACCGGTTTGAACTTCGACAAATAAAGTGCTGGATAGCTCCCGGAAAGCAAAGCCATGAATAAAACGATCGCAGGCACAATTCCAAGCATATAAGGATTCAACAAGGATGTGATCGTAAAACTCTTATCCGACAATTGGTTGAAAGGCTGAAGAAAGATGATCACCAACAGGATCGCCATCAGCAACGAACCAAGAGTCATAAGCAATGATTCCATGAAAAACTGTCTTGCTATTAAACGCCGGTTGCTGCCGAATGATTTTCGCAACCCTACTTCTTTTGCCCTTTTGGCTGAACGTGCAGTGGCAAGATTCATATAATTTATGCATGCAATGAAAATGATCAGGATTGCGATTGCGCTAAAGATTGCGAGGTATTTTTTATCTCCTTTTGCCCCGTTTTCCCAGATAACTTTCTGATCAAAATGCAGGTCAGACATTTTTGTCAGAAATGCATTGTAATGCCAGCCGGCGGCAACGGCGCCTGAATCGGATTGAATCATCTGGTTGGCAAGCGCCTTTAAAGTTTCTTCGATCGGTTTAGTCCCGGCACCTTTCTTCAGCACGATATAGCTTTCAAAGAACCCGGCATTATTGTCAAATCTCGATCCGTTCATGAAAGCATTGAAATCGTCATGAACTGCGCGAAGTGCATTTACATTCAGAATATACTTTGGCTTAAAATGAGAATTCGATGGAAAATCGCGATAAACTCCTGTAACCATCACGTCGATCTCGCGGTCCTGCGTCGCCCAGAAATGCCGTACAGTCACTGTTTCTCCAATTGGATTGGCATTCCCGAATAATAGCCTGGCGCCGGTTTCACTGATCACCATCGTATTGAAATGTTCAAATATTTTTCCTTTGTTTCCTTTCACCAGGTCAAACTTCAACACGTCATCAAATCCCGGCTCAGCCCATTTGATCTCTTCTGTCAGGATGATCTTGTCTTTTGCTTTATGATTAAGTGAAGTAGGATAACCGATATAGGCGATGCGGACAGCATGTGTTATTTCAGATCTTGTATCTTTTAGCTGCTTTACCCAGAAGCCCGGGGCATCTGTGTTGTCAAAACTGCGGCCATCGTTGTTTGACCAGGTGCTGCCAATGCGGTACGTATTATTGTAGTACGGGTGCATCACGTCATACCGTAGTTCATCACTCACATATAAAAAAATCAGGATTGAACTGGCGAGCCCCAGTGCGAGCCCAAACATATTCAAAAACGAAAAAAGTTTTTGACGTCTGAAATTGCGAAAGGCAACCAGGAAGAAATTACGCAACATAGAATTGTTTTTTGCAGAAGAAAATTACCCACTAAACAATTTTATTCCTACCGACCCGATAAGTTCGGCAATCAATTGAAACCGGTTTTGTTAAAACTGATTGAAGGTTTGTCAAAAGCTGCTTAATCTATGATCGCTTAACCGTGTTGCTGCCTCGAGGAGATCAGCGTAACTTTTTTGAATTGAGATGGAGTGCCTCCCGTCATTTTCTTAAAAACATCATTAAAAGTAGAAAGAGAATTAAATCCGGAATCATAGGCAATAGAAGCGATTTTATGATCTTCTCTTACGGGATCAAGCAATAACTGTTTTGCTTCTTCGACACGATATTGATTCACGTAATCATAAAAAGAACGGTGAAAGGATTCATTGAGCACCTGGGACAGGTGATGGCGATTGCATTTTACCAAAGCCGCAAGATCGTTGATCGTAATTTCAGGATTGAGATAAGGTTTTTTTTCCGTCATCAGTTTTTGTAATGCCAAACGAATTACTGAAATATCCTCCGTTGTTAAACCCGAATTGGAATATTTTTTTGTCCGCCGATGGACCACCAGCTTTGGCACGAAAGGAGGGCTATCCGTTTTGAACTGCCCGTTGATAACCGTAAAGACGGAAGGCTGACTTAAGGCAGTATAACTAATCCAATAAATAAAAACGGTCAGGGCTACAAATAAAAAACGGGCATGGTTCCAATGGGGATAATAAATGTACATGAAGAAAACAGCAAGAGCGATAACAAGGGAAACAATGGCTGACAGAATAATAAAACTTTTCAACCATTTAAATTGCAATTTGCTGAGGTCAGAAAAAACGTCTTTGGCGGGTCTGCCGGAAGACAACCATTGCCTGTAAGCCAGGATATGATAAATACCGATAGTCGCCACCTGAAGGCTAAGATTCTTCGCCGGGTTAAAGAACGCTCCCGTAAGAAAGCTCCCGAGATTGACCTGTGTATAGGTCAGCATCGCAAGAATTGCAATAACGAATGGAGCGAAATGAAGGAGATCCTTCAACCCGAATCGCCGGTTTGGCATCAATAAGTAAACAACGAACAAATAGACAAGGGGGCCGTACAAAAAAGGAAGCCGGTAAGAAAGACTGTATATGGTCCGCATGTTTTCCATCAACCAGATCTTGCTCACCACTTTCAGTGTGATCTGGAGCAACATCACGAGAATATAAATGATAAGAAAAATGTAGCCGTTGCGGTATGTTTTCTTCCTCGCAAGAAACAATGACAGAAGTAGACCCTGCAATCCACCAAAAAGAAGAAGGAAAATATTCAATTGAACAGGCATAACGGTAGATTTCTTTTTGAAATTCTGAAAAAAGGATCAGCCTGAGTATATAAATTGGATGAGCGGCGAAACGCTTACACAATGAGTCAGCTTTCGGCGTTCTACAAGGGGACCACCTTTTTTATTAAGAAAACAGAGCCAGAACGCTTGAAATAATATGACGTATTTGTACTGTCTCCCATTATGTAGTAACACAGACCCGCATCATCTTTCATGTCTGTAACATCTCGTTTATCAATTGTCAGTTGAACCATTTTATAGCGAATTCTGTTGTCTTCTCCCAAGTTTCCACATAAAAAATAAGGCTGACCAAAGTTTAACATTGTAGAATTGAGATTCGAAATTCCACTGAACTTGTAAAAAATCAAATATTCGTATCTTTTGGCACTGTCATTTAAAAGGCTGTCTGAATTCCCGTCTTTATAGAAATAATATTCTTCACCAACTTTTAGTAAAACACCATTCAGTGAATCCTCGTTTTTTTGGGCAACTGAATTCATAGAAATGACCAGTTGAAATAATAGGCAGCATTTATGAATTTTCATACCACTTGTTTTGTGGATCGTCCATTCTTTCTCGACGGATCTCGACACCTGTCCATACAGGTCAAAGTTCATTAATTTTCCGAAATCTCTCCATTGATGGTAATTCGTTTTACCAGCACGCTTGAAATGGAGCACAATTCATTCCGGAATGGTGTAAGGGGACGGTCTAAAACCATTGCCGACGAGTCCGCACGAGCTTGCATTTTTTGAATTTGAAGACCAGCGACAGCGAGACATCGTCGGGAAAGCGACCAGAGATAGAAGTGGCGAAATAAAAACTCTTAGTGATTTTGCGAATATTAACGCAACGATTAACAGGCCCGGATAAGACTTATCTATTTCATATAGGCGCCGAGCACTTTGTCCTTGCTTACTTCCACATAAATATGTTCCAGCAAGGTGGTAGCAATAGATAGCCCTACATAATCCGGGTGAACCGGGAAAGAGTTGTGGCTGCGACTTACCAATATCAATGTCTGTATTTTCTTTGGCTGAAACTCAAGAAAGGGTTTCATGGCGTACAATAACGTTTTTCCGCTATTGGCGACATCATCCACCACTATGATCACTTTATCATTAAAATCCATTTTCTTGCTGACCGTAACCTCTTTTGGTTCTTTTTTATCCAATGATATACTGATCACTTCGGTCTGTAAGGAAGACACTTCCGAAAGTATTTGCTGTATGCATTGGGCCACCACGCTCCCGCTTTCCCGGATTCCGGCCAGGATAATGCTTTTTTCATCCATATTGTTCTCCACAATTTCTAAGGCCATTCGGCGAAGCTTTTTTTCCACTATAGATTGATCAAGTATATAATTTTTTGTTGCCATATTTTGTTTGGCTTCACGGCTGCCTGCCTTTGAAGTCATAAACACAAATTATTCAGACTTTAGTAATTCGGTTGAATTAATGCACTTTGGTGCCTATCAACCCGTAAATTAGCACTTGTAATTGATTGCGATGCAAATTGCTCAACAAATTTTATTCATAGTCATCACCGGGATTGCTGTCTGGCTTTTTGCAAAAAAAGTAAAAGAGATCCGTGCCAACATTAGGCTTGGTCGCGATGAGGATATCAGTGATAACAAACCACAGCGGTGGAGAAATTTGCTGCTGTTGGCCTTTGGCCAAAAGAAAATGTTTCGCTATCCATTGGTCGCGGTCCTGCATTTTTTTGTCTATGCCGGTTTTATCATAATAAATATCGAAGTGCTGGAAATAGTACTGGATGGATTATTTGGCACTCACCGCTTATTTGTTAAACCTTTAGGAAATGTGTATGATTTTCTGATCAACTCGTTTGAAATATTGGCCGTTCTTGTTATAATAGGTTGCGTAGTATTTCTTATCCGGAGAAACTTCATTAAGCTACGGCGCTTTATCAGTCATGATCTTGATGGATGGCCACGAAGCGATGCCAACTATATACTGATCACCGAGATCATTTTAATGTTATTGTTTTTGACATTGAATGCCAGCGACACTTTATTAATTAAAAGGGCCGCTTTTGTTTCTGAATCCCAATCCTTCGGTTTTGTTGTTTCTGTTCATCTTCAGCCGTTTCTGAACGGCCTGGGCAATGGTACCCTTGAAATCATTGAAAGGGGCTGCTGGTGGCTGCATATCGTGGGGATATTTGCTTTTTTGAATTACCTGCCCTACTCGAAACATTTGCATATTATTCTTGCTTTTCCCAACGCATATTACGGAAGGTTAAAACCGCCGGGTGAAATGGAGAACATGCCCTCGGTGCAAAAAGAAGTTTTGTATGCAATGCAACCGGAAGTGGTTCCAGCAGGCGATGCTGAACCGACAAAGAAATTTGGAGCCAAAGATGTCCAGGACCTTAGCTGGAAGAACCTGATGGACGCATACAGTTGCACTGAATGCGGACGATGCACCGCAGCCTGCCCCGCAAATATTACGGGTAAATTATTGTCGCCACGAAAAATAATGATGGATACAAGAGACAGGATGGAAGATCTGAGAAGAAATATTAAAAAGAACGGGGAAGCGAAAGAGGATGGCAAAACATTATTACACGATTATATATCTGTTGAGGAGTTGCGCGCCTGCACAACCTGCAACGCCTGTGTGCAGGAATGCCCCGTAAGTATTAACCCATTAGATATAATTTTGCAATTGCGGCGCTATTTAGTTATGGAAGAAAGCAATGCACCGCAGGAATGGAGTGCGATGTTCAGCAACGTGGAAAATAATTTCGCTCCCTGGAAGTTCAGTCCTGATGATCGGGATAAATGGGTGAGCGAAACGAGCTAACAAGAACTACTATGAACAAACACAATTCGTCCTTAACTCAATTCATTGAGGAGTATCCGCTTTATTCAAAATTTGGAACAGATCAACCTATTGAAGCAGCGGACCTGAACAACCTGGCTTTTAATTTCTTTTGCAAACATGAAAAAGAGATCCAGCCCTTTAGGCTTCAGGCCATTGCCCAAAATAATAACGGGAAACTTCAATTACCCGAAGGAACGGCAAATTTTACAGAAATGTTTACGGGTGTTTGCCAATCTTGTGTAACATATACAGTGAACATCGTCATTAGCGGCGCCAGCCAGGAGGAAAAACCAAGATATTTCATAAGGAAGATCGGTCAGTATCCTGCTCCCGAGGCGTCTATGGCTAAATTGCCGGATGAGATTTCTTTTTTTCTCAGTGATGAAAGTCGCGAGCTCTATGAGAAGGCGTTAAAAAATTTAGACTGGGAATTCGGGATGGGTGCCCTCGCCTATTTCAGAAGATTGATCCAGAATGAAGTAGAAAAAATCATTGAAGCCCTTTCAAATCAATATTCATCTCAGGGGAACAAGATCGCCGAGGCATTGTCAAACTATAAGCAACTGCGTCAAAGAACAAGATTTGTTGAAGAAATCACTCCGTTTTTACCTAAAAGCTTACAGGATCATGGTGCGAATAGTTTATCGATGCTCTATGATGCTGCGTCAATGGGGATAGATGAACTGACGGAGACAGAATGCATCAAAAAGTCTAAAGATATTGACACCTTGTTTCGTTACCTGGTCAGGAAAATATATTTGGAAAGGAATGAAGCGTTTGGCGAGAAACCGCCGGGTAAATATTTTTTGCGTTATAAATAGCGCAAATGAGATTTATCATAGAAAAACTCATGTGATAGTCTGTAAATTGCCGCTGTAATGGAATAATCGACAATCCCGATATCCACCATGAACATTACCCGCCGAAAGGCCCGGTTTTATCTGCTTTCATTTCTCAAGCATGACTTCAAGGCAAGCATCACCGTTTTCCTGGTGGCCTTGCCCCTTTGCCTGGGCATCTCGCTTGCATCCAACGCACCTCTTTATTCGGGTCTGATCGCTGGGATAATTGGTGGCGTTGTTGTCGGGCTCATTAGCAAATCTCATATCAGTGTGAGTGGTCCGGCAGCAGGGCTGTTTGCCATTTGTGCTGCCGCCATTGCCGAATCAGGTAGTAGCGGAGTCTTTTTTTTGTCAGTGGCTCTTGCGGGGTTGATCCAAATAATGCTCGGCGTCTTCAGGCTTGGGGGCTTCACCCATTTCATTCCTTCCACCGTCATAAAAGGGATGCTGGCAGCGATCGGTATCATTCTAATTTCAAAGCAAATTCCTTTATTGCTTGGTTATGACAAAGCAGATTTCTGGACGAAGGAGCTATTCAACGTTCTTTCTTTTAGCCACGCATTTGACCATGTAAAGAATATCTATTATAATAGTTCCGCCGGGGCGGTAGTCATTGCAATGTCATCTTTGGGGCTACTCATATTGTGGGAGAAAAAAGCATCAAAGAAACTCGCGTTCATACCATCGTCATTTGTAGTCGTTGTGTTTGGCGTATTGGTGGCCTTATTATTTGAACAGTTTGTTCCCTTCCTCGCATTAAAGCCTTCCCAATTTGTATATATACCACGGGACTTGTTTTCAGAGATCAGGTTGCCGGATTATCTTGCTGTCTTCACACAAGCATTTATCTGGAAAAATGCAGTCATTATAGCTGTCGTCGCTACGCTTGAGTCCTTGTTAAGTATCGAAGCCGTTGATAAACTGGATCCTTACAACCGAATTACGCCGCAAAACCGCGAACTCGTTGCACAGGGCAGCGGTAACTTTCTCAGCGGTTTAATAGGTGGCCTTCCTATTACCGCAGTTATTGTAAGAAGTTCTGCCAATGCAGAAGCCGGCGCCCGAACAAAACTCTCTGGCATCTTTCACGGAATATGGCTTTTTGTATTTGTTTTCTTTACAGCTTCTGTATTAAATATGATCCCCTACTGCATACTTGCCGTGATACTGACGCGGACCGGCTATAACCTGGCCAAACCAAAGATGATCCGTTCCGTTTATAAGTTAGGAAGAGAACAGTTCATGCCATTTATCGTGACCGTTGTCGCCATTTTATTTACCGACTTGTTAATCGGTGTGGGCATCGGGGTGGCTTATGCAGCTTATTTTATTTTCAGGAATACCTATAAGGCCGGGTTCACCCTCGATAAAAAAATGGAAGGGCATATCAATCATTATTACTTCCGGCTTGCTATAAATGTCAGCTTTATCAATAAGAAAAAATTGAAGGATGAGCTGGAAAAAATTCCCGATTACTCTTTTGTGCATATTGAAGGTGCCCATAGTGTCTATATTGATTATGACGTCATTGAAGTAATCAATGAGTTTAAAGTGAAGGCCCATCACAAACATATTGCCCTACATTTGTCTGGTATTCCGGATGTAGAAACCCTGGAAGCACATTAATAAAAAACGTTTAATGGTTATTGCATCTTTTCCTTTTCAGACAATTGACTGGACTTCCATCCCACGGGAGGAGCATAAAGGCGAGACCGGTATTGCATACTGGCAAACACAAATGGTAAATGATATTCGCGTAAGACGGGTGGAATATTCAGCCGGCTATAAGGCCGATCACTGGTGCAGCAAAGGTCATATTTTGTTTTGTATGGAGGGAACAATGAACACAGAACTGGCAGACGGCCGCACCTTGCAACTCAGCAAGAACATGTGCTATTTCGTCGGCGATAATAACGAAGCTCACCGCAGTTTTACCGACACAGGATGCCAATTGTTTATTGTAGATTGAGATCGATTCTTAATTTCCCTTTTTCTTCCGGTTTAACCAATACCACATGGGTATTCCCGTCAGCATAAGCGCCATTCCAAACAATGCTTCTCTTGGTTGCGTTATAATCGTATTAATGAATAGGCCCGCAGAAAAAAGAATAATAATGGCGGGTACAACCGGGTAACCCCAGACTTTAACGGGTCTTGGCGCATCCGGCATTTTCTTACGAAGGATAAAAACACCCAGTGCAGTCGCCCCATAAAAAACAAACACCACGAAGATCATCATATCACTCAGTTGATCAAATGAACCTGAGAATACCAGCAGGCAGGACCATATACATTGAATCAACAATGAGTTGGCAGGAGCCGAATATTTATTGAGCCTGGCCGCGCTTTTGAAAAATAACCCCTCTTTTGCCATTGCATAATATATGCGACTGGTGCCAACTATCGTGGCGTGATTACAACTGAAAGTCGTTATGACGATCAATAGACCAATGAACAATTCACCATTCCTGCCCCAGAAAGTTTTTACCGCTTCTATCGCTGCCACTCCATTACCTGACGCATGGATCGCTTCCAGTCGCTCTACCGGCAATAAAGAGAGATAACTTATGTTAACGATTAAATACAAAGCAATAACAATAAAAATACCGATCGTGATGCCGCGGGGTATATTTTGGTTTGCATTCTTTGCTTCTCCTCCCATAAAACCGACAGCTGCCCATCCCTGGTATGCAAAAAAAGCTGCCAGCATTGCGGTAAACATAGAACTGATGGTCACAGACTGATTATTTGTTGTCTCCATTATGAAGGCACGGTTGATATTTGATTCCGGGCTCGTCAGTCCGAAACCGATAATAATGAATATGCCAATGAATACGATCAAAAGAATAAAAGTGCTGAGCCAGGCGCCTGTCTTCAATCCTCTTGAATTGATCCAGCTTAACAGGATAATGAGAGCAATCGCAACGAACTTAATATTTAAGTCTTTGAATGGTTCAATCACATCTTTGATTCCTATACTGGCCAGTGATGGAAGCATTTGCGGCAGATGAACCACACTATTTAGCGACTGTGCAAATACATATGCTAACGATGCAATAGCTGCTGATTCAATCACAGTAAACGTTGACCAACCAAATTGAAAGGCAAAGAATTTATTGTATATCTTCTTATAATAGGCATAATCGCCGCCTGTGTCGGCAAGAAGGCCCGCGACTTCCGCATACGTCAAAGCGCCAAACAAACTGATAATACCACCAAGAACCCACGCGACCAGGACCCAGCCTGATGAATGAAGCTCGGCTGCCATCGGTGTAACCTTCTTATAAATTCCGGAACCAATAATGTTGGCAATGACAAAAACGATGACTAATCTTAATCCAAGCGTGCGGTTAAGCTGTTGAGAACTCATAGGCAGTTTTTACATCGATGAATTTACATTTTTTCATCCGCACTGGGTCCGTACATTCCCGGAACGGGCACATCCAATAATCGCAAGTAAACAGACAACTGTCCCCGGTGATGTATCGTATGGCTCAGCGCCCATGCCCTGATCGAAATTTTTTTTGGTGTGCTGAACATCACCTGCTGTCCCCGTCTCACCGTCCAGTTCTTACTGAAATCATCATCCGTCATTGATGAAAGATCAACGACAGCTTTATCAAGTGTAGTTTGAAATATTTGAATCAACTCTTCGGTAGAATCAGCAATGCGTGGCTGAAAATTAAAATCCTTCATGAAATCAAAGTCATCAATCCGTATGATGTCAGAAACCCAGTGGTTGATTTCCGCTACATGCGTAGCCAGCCTGCCAACCGTCATTGATTTTTCATGCGGCTGCCAGTCTCTTTTTTCAAGAGGAACTTTTTCGAGCATCTTGCGGGTTAAAGAACTTTCGAATTTCAACTCGGCAATAAATGCATCCTTAATAGCCATAGCAGTGAATTGTATTTTAGAGTAAAAATCAGTTTTTATCATCTTCGTCCCTCATCCCGATGATCTTTTGTTCCAGTTCATGTTTTTCTTCCTCCGGATGTTCCATCCGGTGAACCGCATCTTTCTTCTTAAAAATCCTCCACAATTGTACAATGGCAGTAATAGCAAAAATGCCTCCGATCACCCAATTGAGTATGTTTTGATTACTGCTGATCTTTTTGGCAATGAGTTGTCCCCCGAAAATAAAAAGACAATTACCCGCAAAAGTACCTAAGCCAATACCAATAATATAAACATTGTAATGATCCTGCCGTGGCAACAGTATTTTTTTGGTAAATAAGATCGTGCTCCAGCCAAACCAAAAAGGAATCTGTATAGGATTTACAGCACTCATCACAAGACCCAAAACAAAATGAGGTAAGGTCGATTTGCTAAGGATAGCATTTTCAGATTCCGAAGGGTGCCAGGCGGCGTAAAAGCTGGAAATTGCCAATGCCAACACAATAGCCAAAGTAACCCATTCCAGGATCTTAAAGATCTTTTCCTGTTTCCTGACCCAATCCATAGCGACCAATGAAAGTCTGACATAAATGATCTCGGCCAGCAATGAGCCCGCGGAAAAAAGCATGGCGGCTCTTATTCCATCACTCACCGATATCTGCATGGCGGCCACATTTAACGTGCCAAGTGGTAAAGACCCAAGAAAGCTGACAAGCATCCCTGTAAAAAATATCTTCCACAAATGTCGCATGAAACGAAAATACGAGAAAGAGGTCAGAAGTCTGAGGGGTCTGTCGCCTGCCACTAGTCAAATTTCTCGAGCAGCTTAAAATGTTTATTAGCTTCTTTGAGGAATCTTCTGCCTTTCCAAAACGACCAGTAAGGTGTTCCGTTCTTATGATTATAACGGCTGATCCGGTATAACGCTTTCCAGTGTTTTAAAATGGTGCCATATGCCTTCCAGATACTCATATTGCAATCATAAATATGATTTGGTTCGGCGCCGGCTCCATTAAATTCAAGTATCGAAAAATTTCTTCCCTGTTTTAAATCTTCAATAGACGTTGTTTTGATGTCGTAACGTCCATAAAAAAACTTCCTGTTATAATGACTCAGCTCATCAAATACTTTATGCAGGTTCTCGTCAATCTCGTTATGTAAATTGGTGAAATGAGCCCCGCGGTTGTGGTTGCCGGCATATGACAAGTAGAATATTTCGTCTTTTGGAATGACCCGTTCAAAACGATGACCATGGCGATGCTTCATTTCTTCAAATCTGAATTTCGCGCGGGGATGTTTTTGAATAAGCTGTTCCAGCGTCGATTGACCATCCCCTTTTACATGCAGCAGTTCTTTATGAATAAAACCACTTACAGTTCCTTTTTCTTCACCGGGATACCGGTAATAAAAAACACTTACCTCTACGGGCAGATCGACAAGATCCTGCACTATATATTCGACTGGTATCCTTTCATGGTACTTATGCAACTGCTCTTCATTCTCTATTTTACGAAACAGGATCCCTTTCATTCCCACATCGGGTTTTACAACAAAGGGGTACCTGAAACCAGCTTCACTGACCCTCTTTAAAACTTCGTTGAAAGGGAGATCATGCATTATATAAATCGTACGTGGATATAAATGAGGGGGCAACTGATCATACATTTCTTTTTTTCCCTCCCCATGAAACCCCCCAAAAGTGATGGTTGGATTTGAGGAGCTGAAAAACCAGAATGATCGGCTCCTGAGAGAATGCCAAAGCCATACAAAACCAAGAGGAAAATAAAGGACATACATGTGCCAGAGTTCCCAGTTCGTCAGTCGCTGAATGAATTTCTTTATAGTCATTTATTGTTGGCAAAAATAAGCACGGATTATGACGATTAAAAATAATCACGGATTATGAGGATTAAAACGATTTCGCTGACATAATCACGGATCATGACGATTAAAAAAAGATTTCGCTGATATGTCGCTCATTGAAAACGCAAGTCTTATAAATCAAAACAAGACATCTGCCAGCTTTTAGACGTCCCTGCAATCCAGAGCACGGATTGTGAGATTAAAAAGATTTCGCTGATAGGTCGCTCATTGAAAACGCAAGTTTTATAAATCAAAACAAGACATCTGTCAGCTTTTAGACGTCAGTGCAATCCAGAGCACGGATTGTGAGATTAAAAAGATTTCGCTGATAGGGCGCCTATTGAAAATGCAAGTTATATAACCCAGAATAAGACCATCTACCCGCTTCTAGACATCCGTGAAATCCAAATTTCTAATCCTCCAATCCGCGATATTCTTTAGATTTGAAACAAATTTTATTACATGCATGTTCCTACTATGGCTGAATTATCAGCCAGCGGACAGCAACCCGAAGTTTTATTCTGGGTAGGTTGTGCCGGGAGTTTTGATCAACGGGCACAAAAGATCACAAGGGCATTTGCCACTATCCTTAACAAGACTGGAATCAGTTATGCCATATTGGGAAGAGAAGAAATGTGTAACGGTGATCCCGCCCGCCGGGCAGGCAATGAATTCATGTTCCAGATGATGGCGTACCAAAATATCCAGGTCCTCAATAATTACGGTATAAAAAAGATTGTGACTGCCTGCCCGCATTGCTTCAACATTTTGAAAAATGAGTATCCGGAGCTGGGGGGCAACTATGAGGTCATTCATCACACGGTTTTCCTGCAACAACTGATCGATGAAGGAAAAATAAAATTGAAAGAAGGCGGTTCATTCAAAGGAAAACGCATCACGTACCATGATAGCTGTTATCTGGGTCGTGGTAATGACATATATGAAGCTCCGCGAAAAGTATTGGAAATTCTGGATGCAGAGTTGGTAGAAATGAAACGTTGCCGCAGCAATGGATTATGTTGCGGGGCCGGTGGGGCGCAGATGTTCAAGGAAGAAGAAAAAGGGACTACACGTGTCAACTTTGAAAGGACCAATGAAGCCATATCCACCGGCTCTGAAGTCATTGCCGCCGCCTGTCCATTTTGCAATACCATGCTTACTGATGGCGTGAAGAACGCTGAAAAAGAAGAAAGCGTGAAAGTGATGGATGTTGCAGAACTGATAGCACAATCAATAGAATGAATATACATCACGCCGACGGAGATTATAGGTTCCAGTTTTCATCAATCACGTAATTCAACCGCTCCACAGGGAACGAATGTTTTCCGTTCATCACTGGAGTATGTCCAATGTGCCAAAGTAGCATTCTCGTTTTCTTGCCGGGTATCAGTCATTCAATTCATTTTCTGACGTAATTTAGCCGGATGAACCTTGAATATAAATACCTTCTTGACGGTAATTTTCATGCGGATTCGCGGGTGTGGATCTATCAGTGCAACCGGCTATTTAGCGTGACTGAAGCTTTGGAAATCGAAGAGTTATTAAAAGAATTTACCATGCAATGGAAAAGTCATGGCACACCGGTGAAAGGTGAAGCTCATCTTTTTTTCGGCCAGTTCATCGTTTTAATTGCTGATGAAACGGCAACCGGAGTCAGTGGCTGCAGCACGGATAGCTCTGTAAGATTGATAAAGGATATCGATCAACGGTTTGATGTAAATATGTTTGACAGAACGACGCTTGCTTTTTTTGTTGAAGACAAAGTACAATTATTGCCCATGAGTCAATTGCAATATGCCTTTGACAACGGGTTTATAAATGCAGAAACCCTGTATTTTAATAATCTTGTGCAATCGAAGGAAGAATTAGAAAGCAAGTGGATTGTTCCGATAAAAGATAGCTGGCTTAGAAGCCGCATTAAATTGAATGTTGAAGGTTGATTCGAGGGTGTTTCGTACATTAGACCATAACCATAGGTCGTGTCAGACCGGGATATAAGGGTCGTGTCGGACCGAGATATAAGGGTCGTGTCAGACCGGAACGCAAAGGTCGTGTCAGACCGAGACGGTCAGACACTGACAAGCGGCAGTAGCTCAGTTGGTAGAGCATTAGCTTCCCAAGCTAAGGGTCGAGGGTTCGAATCCCTTTTGCCGCTCACCTGGTAGTCCGCCGCGGCGGATCCCAAGCTGTAGGTAGCGGGTTCGAGTCCCGTCTTCCGCTCATCTTAATCACTATTTTTTCAATGAAGAAAAAGCCTGGCTATTCTTCCCCAATTTCGTAAAGTTATATCCAACCGTGACCCGGAAATTCCTTGTATTGGTTGAGTTGAAGCTTTCCAAGTAATAATTAGTTCCGTATGTAACGTTTCTGTTACGTTGCGGTGCAAAAATATCAATAAGATTACACGTCAGAGTTAGCCTTCTTGCGAAGAATTTTCTTTGAATACCTGTATTCATACTCCAGTTCCACCTGGCATAACCCTGTGGATTGGCAAAACGATTAAATGCAAAGCTGGCGGTGAAATTCCACACATCTCTTGGGGTAAAGGTCGAATTGATATTGGACGTGAAAGATCCACCATTGCGATACCGGTTATACGTCCGGTCAAAGGCGCTGTATTGATTGAATGTGTAACTAGCGCTGATATTAGTACGGAATTTCTTCGTAATGGCCATACCACTCCATGTGCTCACCTCGTACTCTCTTCGACCGCTGATATTTTCCCAGGTGATCTGCGTTTTGCCATCCGGCAATAGTGTTCTGACACGACTGAAAATATCCTTTACTATATTATACCCTATTCCAAGATTGACATAGTATTTTGGAATTGTCCTGCCTATAACAAAGTCAAAATTGTCGGCAGTTGAAGCTTCCAGTTTTTCATTACCAAAACGGATATTGTACGGATCAGAAAAATCGATCGTGGGATTCAATTCATTGATACCGGGCCGGCGGATACTGCGACGATAGGCCAAAGTAAGGTTCAATTTATCCTGCCAGTTTTTATTGATATTGACAAACGGCAACCAGGTCCAGTATCTATTTTTTGCATCCTTGTCATCTTTGATTAATTCAAACCAGATTTGCGTTTGTTCGGCGCTGATGCCGGCAGTAGCGCTGAAGTTAGTGGCTATAATTTGTTTTACAGATGAGCGAAAATTAATTACAGTCTGATGAAACAGAAAGTCATTGCTTAGCAGCGCTGATGGAACGAAAATGGATTCTGGTTTTTTCAGATAACTTGCTTCTACCTGCACATCACTATTGTTTCGCAAATAATTGGTACCGAGCGTGAAAAATGTTTTTTTATTAGACAACGGTTTGGTATAGTCAACCCTGAGATTATACCCATCATATTTGTTGTTGGTTATTTGTTGCTGGGTTGAATCAATGCCATTAGGCGTATGGTCAGGATAAAAAAATCGTTGATAAAAATCGCGGTCACTGTTGTTCACTGACACATTTGAGGATACGATGACCCGCAACTGTTCCCCCGGAGTTCTTGTCTTAAGTAAATAAGACAGGCTCAATGAACCGTTGTGACTATTGGCAGGGCTTCGAATCAGCCTGTCACTCAACCGGTAAATTTCTCCATCTCTGTTGATATTGGTGTATTCAGTAAGGCTTTCGCTATTATTGTCGGCTGAATTTATCTGCAGCACCACATTAACTGAATTGAATCTGTTCAGATCATAGTCCATATTCACCCGGAAATTGGGACGGAACCCTTTGCTCACATTACCACTCCGGGTATTGAAATAATTTGTCGAGTCGGGATAAATATTATTTCGGTAAGAATAGCCATTACCTTCAAAGTGATTGTAACTCGTGCCGGTATTAACACTTATAGCGAATCCCTGTTTACGATAGGTATAGTTTCCGTTCACGCTTACCTCGCCTCTTGTGCCTGCCGAAACACCGATTCTGCCGGTTTTGCCCACTTTGCCTTTTTTTGTCACGATATTAATAACGCCCCCCGGTTCATTCGCATATTGAGGGGGCGGATTGGTCATTACTTCGATCTTTTCAATAGAACTCCCAGGTATTGACTCAAGGAGATCCTGCAATTGCTGAAGGTTTAATTCAACCGGCTTATCGTCAATTAATATTTTCGGTTCCTTACCTCTTACGGTTATTTTTCCGTCCGGATCCCTAGTGACGAGTGGCACACTTGCTAAGAGTTCGCTTGCATTGCTTCCGGCGCTCAGGGCGGATTCTGCAGCATTGAATGTGATGTTGCCATCTTTTGATTGTATCAATGGCTTTTCTGCATACACAATTATCTCCCTAAGGTTCTCTGAATTCTTTGGTTTCAAAATAATGTCGCTGAAATTAAAATCTGCCCGTTCAGCCCGAAAATTAATACTGTCGATGATCAACGGCTGAAGTCCAACGTAGCTAATACGTAGCCGATAGTGGCCATAAGCAATACCATGAATTGAAAAGCCTCCGTCTTTATCGGTAAGCACAGATTGTCTTTGCAATGAATCGGCTATTAAAATAATTTCAGCTGCAGCGCCTTCAAGCGGCTTTTTCCTTTCATCTGCAGCATTCCCGGTGAGAATCCCAGGAGCAGGTTTATCTTGCCCTGAAACAATTATGACAAATAGAGCGGCCCCTAATAAACAAACTATCCTTTTCAACATCTGCATTTAGACGTGCAAAGATACTTTGAACCTGCTAAGAACCTTAAAAACTTTCATAAGTCCGGAGGTTCCAATGCTTTGGACCAAATTTCGTCATTCCTAAAAGGCATTTGAACAGGATTCCTTCCCGATGCTGTCATCCTGTCACAATCTTGACGGTTTTGGGTATATTTGCATCCCTTACTTGATGAAACAATTAACTATTTTGAATGCTGGATTACGTGACTGATAAGGTACAAGATGAAAGCAGGCAGGGTGAAGCCTTTGCTCCTTTTGCCGGCGATTTGAACCATTACAAAAAGCGATTCTATATCGAAAGCTATGGCTGCCAGATGAATTTTGCTGACAGTGAAATCGTTGCTTCTATTCTGCATAACGAAGGTTTTGGTGCCACGAGGAATATCGGCGAAGCTGACCTGATCTTTATTAATACTTGCTCAATCAGGGAAAAGGCCGAACAAACGATCCGCAAACGTCTCACTGAATTCCGGAAACTGAAAGTACAAAAAAAAGATATGCTGGTCGGCGTGCTTGGGTGCATGGCGGAGAGGCTTAAATCGAAGTTTTTAGAAGAAGAGAAACTGGTTGACATAGTGGTTGGTCCGGATGCCTATCGAAGTTTACCCGGGCTGGTGGCGGAAGCAGAAGGAGGACAAAAGGCGGTAAATGTTTTGCTGAGTCGCGAAGAAACATATGCCGACATATCACCCGTACGTATCGACAGCAATGGAGTGTCTGCCTTTGTCAGTATCATGAGAGGATGTAACAATATGTGTTCATTCTGCGTAGTGCCATTTACAAGGGGAAGAGAAAGAAGCCGCGACCCGGACAGTATCATTAAAGAATGTCGTGATCTCTTTGAGCAAGGGTATAAAGAGGTGACGTTGCTGGGGCAGAATGTGGATAGTTATTATTATCAACCGGCAGTCGACAGTCCGCAGTCGGCAGTCAGCGGTCCGATCACATTTTCAAAATTATTGGAACGCGTAGCATTAATCTCTCCGATTCTTCGAGTGCGTTTTTCTACATCTCATCCAAAAGATATAACGGATGATGTATTGCACACAATGGCGAAGTATGAGAACATCTGCAAATACATTCACCTTCCTGTCCAAAGCGGGTCAACAAGAATATTGCAATTGATGAACCGTACTTATACAAGAGAATGGTATATGGCAAAGGTAGATCGTATCCGGCAGATAATGCCCGATTGCGGGATCAGTTCCGATATTATCACCGGTTTCTGTACAGAAGAAGAACAGGACCATAACGACACTCTGGATATTATGGAATACAGCCGGTACGACTTCAGTTATATGTTTTTTTATAGTGAAAGACCGGGCACACTGGCACAAAAGCGATATAAAGATGATATTCCGGAAGAAGTAAAGAAGAAACGGCTCGTTGAAATTGTGGACGCGCAAAACAGGCTTTCATTAGCAAGTAATAAAAAAGACATCGGAAAAAGTTTTAAAGTCCTGATAGAAGGCGACAGCAAGCGAAGCGAAAAGAACTGGACGGGAAGAACATCACAAAACAAAGTGATCGTTTTTCCTAAAGAGAATTATGAACTTAAGAAAGGTGATTATGTTACAGTGAGGGTGAAGGATTGTACACAGGCGACCCTTCTGGGCGAAATAGCATGATATGAACATACTGGCAAAATATTTTTTCCTTGCTGTCGGCGTAGTGGCGGCTGCCATTGCAGTTAAAAGTGATAACGTAGCGGCAGGAATTGTGGCAGCAGGAACATTTATTTCTTTTGCCATGATGGAAATTGCAGATTTTAAATCAAGGAAGTAAACGAATGGACATCCAGGTAATAAAAAACCGATTTGGAATTATTGGGAACTCACCTGCCCTTAATTACGCATTGCAGGTAGCAGTGCAGGTTGCCAGTACGGATCTAACAGTATTGATAATGGGTGAAAGTGGTGTGGGAAAGGAAGCATTCTCCGTCATCATTCATACATTATCTAACAGGAAACATAATCCCTTCATAGCTGTCAATTGCGGCGCAATACCTGAAGGAACAATTGATTCCGAATTATTCGGTCATGAAAAGGGTTCATTTACCGGAGCTGTTGAGTCAAGAAAAGGATATTTTGAAACGGTAAATGGGGGAACCATTTTCCTGGATGAGATCGGCGAGATGCCATTAGGCACGCAAGCCCGTCTGTTGCGAGTATTGGAAGCCGGCGAATATATTCGCGTCGGATCATCCAAAGTACAAAAGACAGATGTGAGGGTGATTGCCGCGACTAATAAGGATTTATTGCAATTAGTGCAAAGTGGAAGATTCCGCGAAGATCTTTACTATCGGTTAAGCACGGTACCTATCCGCGTACCCGCCCTGCATGAAAGGCAAGAAGATATTCATTTACTGTTCCGCAAATTTGCAGCAGATTTTGCCGACAAGTATAAAACAGCCCCGGTACAGCTGGATGATGAAGCAAAAAACCTGTTAATTAATTATCCCTGGCCCGGTAATGTGAGGGAATTAAAGAATATTGCAGAGCAGATCTCAGTTCTTTCTCAGGATAAAAATATAACCGCCAAAGATCTGACGAGGTTTTTGCGGCCTTATTCCAACAATCGTTTACCGGTACTGGTGCACTCAAATGGTAATGCCCAGGATTTTTCCAATGAAAGAGAAATTCTTTACAAACTCTTTTTCGATATGAAGAAAGATGTGACGGAGTTAAAGAGAATGTTTCTCGAGGTTTTGCAAAATCCAAATCTTGCAGCACAAAATCCAGCATTCATCAATGAATTGAAAGAACCGGATGGATACCGGCTGAAAACGCAGGAAAGCCTGCAACCGGTATTGATGCAGCCTTCAGGTCAGCCGATGCAGTCAGCGCCAATGAATACGTATAGCATGAATAACGATATTCAGGAACATCTCGAAGTGGAAGAGAGCCTTAATATAATGGATAAGGAGAAAGAGCTGATCATAAAAGCGTTGAAGAAACATAAAGGAAAGAGAAAGGACGCGGCACTTGATCTCGGGATCAGCGAAAGGACATTGTACAGAAAGTTGAAGGAGTATGATATTGAGGAATAGTGAATGGTGAATGGTGGATGGTGAGTGTGAGTAGGACCAGATTGCGGGTAGTCTCAGTCAGGCAAGGAATTCTGAATATAAAGCGCAACGAATTACAACAGAGGCAAAAATGCTGGCAACAAGAAAAATATCATTTATCATTTTATTGCTATTGCCCGCTTTCATAAATAATAGCTGCCATGTTCGCTATGGCTTCAGGGATGTTTCGATTCCGCCTGAGATCACTACAGTAAAAGTTAATTTAATTGAAAACCGTGCGGGCTATGTCAACGTGCAATTGAGCCCCCAGCTCACCGACAAACTTCGTCAGAAGATCGTAAGCCAGACAAGACTTAAACAAACCAATGGCGATGATGCAGATTGGGACATCACAGGAACCATCACAGAATACTCATTTAGCACGGCAGGGATATCGAACCAACAAACAACGACAAACAGGATAAACGTTTCTGTGCGAATTGTCCGCAATGATCAAAAACAGGGAAAAACAAAGGAATATATCGTGTCCCGGAACTTTGATTTTCCATCATCACAAACTTTGCAACAGGCAGAAACATCGCTACTTAGTGATATGATACGTGGCCTCGCCGACGATATCTTCAACCAATTATTTTCTGATTGGTGATTCATAACCATAATCAAAAAATCAGGCTGCTCCTTTTTTTCTCCAATATTCGTTTTAAATTGTAGCCATGAAGTCCGATATCGATGAATTAGCCAGGGCCGTTTTGAAAAAACCGTTACAGGAATGTACCGTTGACGAATTACAGCAGGCAGCCGAACAATATCCCTACTTCGGTCCCCTCCAACTATTGTTGGCAAAAAAAATCTCTGAATCATCTCCTTACGCTGACGATAATTCCGCTCAATACGAAGAGCAGGTTCAGAAGGCTTCGTTGTATTTTCAGAACCGTGTTTGGTTACATCACTTGTTGAACAACGACCATAACGATGCTGCGTCCGGTGTTCATTTAGCAGTTCCAGAAGCGGAAACCCCGCCACAAAATGAAGAAGTAGCCAAACCAGTTGATTTTGACTACCTCCAAAAAACAGAAGGTGGAACAATTAATGAACCGCCTAAAGAGAAATTATTTGAACCGGAGCCAACGACTGTTGGCATAGTTTCCGTGGATACAGAATCTAATGAACAAGCGCTGGTAAATAATAAAAGAGAAGAACAAGAAGATCCTGTATCTGACGAGCCAAACAAAACACATCAGACCAATTCTCCCTCAGAAATGATATCAGTAATTCATGAACCCACAGCGGGTAATATACCGATGGTATTTGAACCCTATCACACCGTGGATTATTTTGCCTCACAGGGGATCAGATTTAAAGAAGAGGAAAAACCAAAGGATCGCCTTGGGATGCAACTCAAAAGTTTTACCGAATGGCTCAAGACATTAAAACAGGTGAGCGTCGCTGAACTTGTAAGTAGTATTGATAGCACGGCAGAGAAGAAAGTGGAACAAATGGCAGAGTTTTCAGTAGCTGAGAGACACGTAATAACAGAGGCCATGGCTGAGGTATGGAAAAAGCAGGGAAACAGGGCCAAAGCCGAAGAAATCTATCGCAAATTAAGTTTGCTCGATCCCCCTAAAAGCTCTTATTTTGCAGCGAAAATTGAAGAGTTAAAGAAAATAAATTGATATGACTATTATATTCCTCATACTTATCCTGTTAGCGTCTGTGATATTAGGTTTTATCGTGCTGGTACAAAACCCTAAAGGTGGTGGCCTGGCCGGAAGTTTTGCGGGCCTGAGCAATCAGTTTATGGGCGTTAAGCAAACAACGGATGTACTGGAAAAAGGGACCTGGATATTTGCCGCTGTTATCGGCGTGTTGTGCCTGGCTTCGACGTTTTTTATTTCAGGAGGCACCACATCTGCAAGAGTGCCTGAAACGTCAGCTCCGACACAGCAACAACAATCTTTGCCGCCGAATACAAATACTCCGGTACAAACGACACCTGCCCCAAACAACTAGTAATTAACCTTAGTATAAATTTTTGATTCCCTGTCTGGAACGACAGGGTTTTTTTGTTTATTTTGTTATCCATATCTATGAAAAAAAAGATCATTTTCGGTATCCTGGCCATTCTTATTCTGATTGCGGGTTTCTTTGCCTGGAAGTTTTTCGGCTCCACGTTGGCTGCTGAGGAAGGGAAGTACCTGTACATTAAGACCGGTTCTTCCATGAACGACGTGCAAAATGAACTCAGGAAAAGCAAATTCATTCATGGCACCGTTTGGTTCAGGATGGTTTCAAAGATGGTAGGTTATAAGAATGTGAGACCGGGCCGTTACAAGATCACCAGGGGCATGAGCCTGGCAAAGCTGGTCCGTATGCTGAAAAATGGTCAGCAAACTCCTGTAAGTTTTGTCATAACTAAAATAAGAACGAAAGAAGGTCTGGCCCAAAAAATTGGGAATTCATTTGAGTGCGATTCTGAAAAAGTGATAAAGTACTTAAATAATTCCGACACATTAAAGCCATATGGGCTG
Source organism: Chitinophagaceae bacterium (assembly GCA_025450235.1). GTDB lineage: Bacteria > Bacteroidota > Bacteroidia > Chitinophagales > Chitinophagaceae > VBAT01. Next base: position 33,620 of record JANWHX010000328.1, read on the forward strand.
GACACAAATACAGTCATGGCTGCCGCACTCCCATTGACGTATGAAATAAGATGGAACACTACACCAGGGAAAATCTTCGATCAATTTATGACGGCGTATAACAATTTCTGGAAGGATGCCCGCAAGGAAAAGGCGGCGAGCCTGGGTCTTACTCCATTGGAAGTTTCTACGCTGGCATCTATAATAGATGAGGAAACCAACTCAGCCAAAGACAGACCCGATATCGCCAGTGTCTATCTCAACCGCATTGCCAGGGGAATTCCATTGCAAGCTGATCCAACTGTAAAATTTGCATTAAAGAATTTTGAATTGCGGAGGGTACTTGAAGGACATCTGAAGGTAGAATCGCCCTATAACACTTATCAAAATAAAGGATTACCCCCGGGGCCTATTTGTACACCCTCCCTGGAAACAATTGATGCAGTATTGAATGCTCCGAAGACGGATTATCTGTATTTTGTAGCCAATAGCGATTTTAGCGGCACGCATATATTTACGGCGAAATATGAGGATCATCTGAAATATGCACGGCTTTATCAGCAGGAACTGAATAAACGCAATGTGAAATAAATTTCATGCATTGGCTCACCCGAATAAGACGAAGAATACTTGTTTCGCCCCCGGTCAGTTTCCTGATACGGAAAAGCAAAAAGATATTTCTGCCGGGGTTCCAGGGCATTCCACTCTTTGACGTGATTCGTTTTTTCTTTTTACAGGCAAAAAAAACCGGCTTTACTGAAAGGGCCTCGGCAATCGCTTTTAATTTTACGATGACGATTCCGCCGGTCGTTATTTTTCTTTTTACGTTGTTGCCCTACCTGCCCATTTCAAAAGATTTCACTGACCAGATGTTCCTGTTGATAAGAGATATCGTGCCCGGTGAAAAAGATAATAAAGGTTTGATTACCTTTTTAGAAGATATTCTGAATAATGAGCGTTCCGGGCTTTTGTCCACCGGTTTTGTATTGGCTATGTACTTTTCATCTAATGCTGTGCTTGGTATCATGAGGTCGTTTGATAAACAATATATTGGCTTTACTAAAAGAGGAAGCTATCACCAGCGATGGGTAGCGCTGCGCCTTACATTTTTCCTCTTCATTCTTTTCTTCCTCTGCATGTTACTCCTCGTGATGCAGGGCACTGTATTAAAACGGATTGGGCTGGAGAAGACCTTTCTCGTGATACTCATCAATGATTTCCGCTGGCTACTGATCATCCTGCTGTTCTTCTTCTCGGTCTCATTTATTTACAAATTCGCACCCGCTGTTCACAAAAAATGGAAAATCATCAGTCCAGGTTCCATATTAGCTACCTTCCTGATGATGGTTTTTACGGCCGGTTTTTCATATTATATCAGCAATTTTTCAAATTATAATGAATTATACGGGTCCATCAGCACGGTTTTGATACTCATGCTGTTGATTTATTTTAATTCCCTGGTATTATTGATCGGTTTTGAGCTGAATGTCAGCATCAACTCATTAAAACACCAGGTGGATGAAAGGAAAAAAAATCTGGCGGGCGGGCAACATCCAGTATAATTTTTGCTGAACTTTGATAATAACTCAAAAACTTCATATATGAAAAGGTTACTTCTGTTTGCGCTGCCTCTAGCAGCCTTTACAATAATGGCATTAAGACCGGTTGAAGATGCTTTGCCAATCGGATCAGCTCTTCCCAAACCCGAAGTGAAGATGAAAGATATCACTGGTAAAGAAGTCTCGCTCCAGGATGCGACAAAAAAGAACGGCATATTAGTCATGTTTAGCTGTAATACCTGCCCTGTGGTAAGAAAATACCAGCCAAGAACCAATGAAGTTTGCAAATATGCAATGAGCAAGGAGATCGGCGTTGTGCTTCTTAATCCAAATGAAGCTTACAGGGATAACGGTGATTCATATGGCGACATGCAGAATTATGGAAAAGCCAACAACTATTCCTGGTACTATGTCGTGGATAAGAATTCAGCGATGGCCGATGCTTTTGGAGCCACCCGGACTCCCGAAGTATTCTTGTTCAATAAAGATGGAAAACTGGTTTATCACGGTGCCATAGATGACAATGCAAATGGCGAAGGTGATGTCACCCGGAAGCATTTGTCGATCGCAATTGATGAAATGACCGGCGGAAAAGATGTGTCCACCAAGAATACCAAATCAGTCGGCTGCGGCATCAAGAGACTTTAATAACCCCGGCAATATTTCTTTAAACTGTCCCCCGCGGGACAGTTTTTTTATTTAAAATTTATGGAAATAAAAAACTACTGCATCCAAAAGATGCCGACACTCCATTTCTTAACCGGTCCTGCCCCGAAAGCTATAGGGAGGACATAAAAACCAGCTTATGATCTCACGCCTGAATATCAACCGTCTAATCATTTTTGCATTCATGATGCTCGTAGTAATGGCACTGGTCTATGGAATCAAGACACGCAGCGTGACCGGCATCGTCCTTTCATTGACGAGTCTTGGCGCCGGTATTCATTTTTTGACGTTGCTGGCCAAAGCCAGGCGGGAGTTGGAACAGGACCAGGAAGAAACAGCCTAATCTTTTTTTCCAAGTATAGCCGTGATCTCTTTTTCAAACTTGTCTTCCTGTATCTTCTCCTCGTAAAATTTTCTGTACCCAGTCTTATTGTTGACGAAAAGTGTGGCGGGCAAAGCGCCCGACCAGGCGCTATCAATTTTTGGGCAAAAGTAATCTGCATTTGTTTCGCTGAGCCAAACTATTTTGGAAGTAAACTTTCTTTTGGCTGCAAAAGGCCGGATCTTGTTATAATCGTCTTTCAAATCGAGACTCACCAGCAATAGTTTTAGACTGTCTTTTCTGTGTCGTTTTACTGACTCCTCGAAATAAGGTATTTCTTCGAGGCAGGGAATGCAGAATGTGGCCCAGAAATTAACGATCAACGGTGTTTTGCTCTCGCTGATTGTTTTTTCAAGGTCCGTGATCTTAATTTTTTGTACCTCCTGGGTACTAGAAGCAATACCGGATAATAAAATAAAAATAACCGGAACAATTTTTTTCATCTGTAAATGATTGTTATTCTATTTCACGGGATGGTGAGGCCCATTCATCAAATAGTTCTTTATACCTGACGTCTGTCAATTTCTTTTGGTTGTAATGCCCCGCCATGGTTTTTTGGCGGAATGCTTCATATAACGTGACGGCGCAGGCCACGCTGATATTAAGTGAACGAATGATGCCCATTTGGGGTATCACAAAATTTCCGTCTGCCAGGGCTCTTATCTCGTCACTGACACCTGAATGTTCATTCCCAAAAATCAAGGCGATGCTCTTGCTGAAATCAACCGAATATAAATCTACGGCATCGCTGCTCAAATGAGTCGTTAGAATTGTCGAATAACTTTTTCGCAGAGCAGAAAAACATTCTACCGCGTTTTCATACTGATGAACAGTCAGCCATTTGGCTGCACTCGAAGAACTCCTGGCGCCCCATTTCTTGTGCCTGGGGATCTTTGTATTCAGAATATGAATATCCTGCATACCGATAGCATCACAGCTCCGCATCACGGCTGAAATATTATGAGGGTCAAAAACATTTTCTAATACCACCGTGATGTCATTCTGCCTTTTGTTGAGTACAGAAGTAAGTTTATCTTTTCGTTCCGGTGTCATTGAGTTAGAAGTCTTTACCTTGCAAACTTCGTCAAATTCGGTATATTTATAGCTGACGATTAATGAATTGTTTTGGACTAAAATCCAATTAATAACGAATTCATTAACAAAATGTACAATGGGCTTTAGCCCAACAAACAAAAGTTATGAAATACTCTCCCCTTCAGAACTATATCAACGGTCAATTCGTTGATTCATCTTCTGCCCGTAAATTAGCTGTTATCTCTCCCATCGATGGGAATCATTTATCCGATGTGCCGATGTCTACAGCAAAAGATCTGGATGCAGGAGTAAAAGCAGCTAAAGCGGCCTTCCCTGGTTGGAGTAAAACACCCATAAAAGAAAGAGTACAGGTCTTCTTCCGGTATAAATATTTACTCGAAAAACATATGAAGGAATTGGCCGAACTGGTACAGGAGGAAAACGGCAAGACTTACGGGGAGGCTGTAGCTGAAATTGAAAAGAGTATTGAACTAACAGAGTTTGCTACTTCACTACCTCAGCTGGTAACCGGTGAAGTATTGGAAGTAAGCAGAGGGGTTGAATGCAGAACCGAGCATGTACCGCTGGGGGTTGTCGCATCAATTGTGCCGTTTAATTTTCCCAGCATGGTTCCTAATTGGACGTTACCAAACGCCATTGCGTTGGGAAACTGTATGATCTTAAAACCTTCGGAGAAAGTTCCGTTAAGTTCCTGTAGGTTGGCTCAATTGTTAAAAGAAGCTGGTTTACCGGATGGCGTATTTAATATTGTTCATGGCGACAGTGAAATTGTAACCGCCATCTGTGATCATCCGGGTATCGAAGCCGTGTCATTTGTTGGCTCAACCAAAGTTGCAAAAATCGTTTATCAACGATCCACTTCTACTTATAAAAGATGTTTGGCATTGGGTGGAGCAAAAAATCATTTGATGGTATTGCCGGATGCAATCCCGGGAATGACAGCGCAAAATGTAGCAGCATCAATGAGCGGTTGCGCGGGACAAAGATGTATGGCTGCCAGTGCCATGATCGGAGTGGGTAATGTGGATAGCATTATTGATAAAATATGCGAAGAGGCAAGGAAGATCATTCCGGGAGAGAATCTTGGAGCAGTTATCAGCAAGGAATCACAACAAAGAATTGAAAAATATATTACGGAAGCAGAAACACAGGGAGCTAAAATACTGGTGGACGGCAGAAACGCAAAAGTGAAGGGAAAGGAAAACGGTACCTATGTTGGGCCGACGGTAATAGATTATGTTAAACCGGGTATGTCAGTAGCAACGGAAGAAATTTTTGGGCCAGTCATATCCATTATGCGGACAAACACTGTTGATGAAGCATTGGCAATTGAAAATGCAAATCCATATGGCAACGCCGCATCTGTATTTACGCAGAATGGAGGCATGGCTCGTTACATTATTGATCGGGCGAGTGCAGGCATGATCGGTGTGAATGTAGGTGTGCCCGTACCAAGAGAGCCATTTTCTTTTGGTGGATGGAATGAAAGTAAGTTTGGAGTAGGAGATATAACTGGAAAGAGCTCGATTGAATTCTGGACGAAGTTGAAGAAGAGTACGACGAAATGGAATGCGGAGGCGGGGGTGAATTGGATGAGTTAGAGAGCCTGGCCTCCCCAACCCCTCCAAAGGAGAAGCCCCCTAAATCCCCCAAGGGGGACTTTAGAACCCGATGATTTATATTTTCTGGATGAATAAGAGAAACTCAAATATTTCAGACCCTAAGAACCCTCCCTTGGAGGGCAGGGAGGCCCGCAACATAAAAAAACAACTATGACTACAAAAACAATCTCCAAATCATCAGACTCCGAGACCCCCCCTTCGGGGGCCAGGGGGGCCGTGATTCAAAACAACCAGGACTACACCTTATTTTCATGGAGCAAACAAAAAGGTACGAATCCTATTGCCGTCAAGTATGCCGAAGGTGTTTATCTATACGATTTCGATGGTAAACGGTACATTGATTTTTCTTCGGGTCTGATGAACGTAAATATAGGTCATGGCGATCAGCGGGTGACAGCAGCCGTTGTAAAGCAAATGCAGGAGGTGACGTATGTAACTCCTTCCTGTGTTACAAAAGTTCGTGGTGAGTTAGGAAAGAAGTTAGCTGAAATATGTCCTGGTGATCTGAATAAAGCATTTTTTACTTTATGCGGCGCAACTTCAATCGAAAATGGGATCAAGCTGGCAAGGTTGTATACGGGGCGGCATAAGATAGTAACCCGTTATCAATCTTATCATGGCGCATCTATTGGCGCTATTTCAGCTAGCGGCGATCCAAGAAGAATTCCCGTTGATGTCCAACAGGCGCCCAATTTTGTTCATTTTGATCTTCCTTATTTATATCGCTGGGAGTATGGTGAAGAAAATCTATTGAAAGAAACAATTGCATCGTTGGAAAGATTGATCGCTTACGAAGGGGCTGCTACTATTGCCGCTATTTTACTGGAAGGTGAATCGGGTTCATCAGGCTGTTTGAAATATCCGGTGGGCTATTTGAAAGCCGTTAGAGAATTATGTAACAAGCATGGCATTTTATTAATCATTGACGAAGTGATGAGTGGTTTTGGGCGAACAGGGAAATGGTTTGGATTTGAACACCACGATATCATTCCCGACATGATCTGTATGGCCAAGGGTTTGACTTCAGGTTATCTTCCTTTTGGTTGCCTGATGGTATCAGATAAGATCGCCGCAAAGTATGATGATGCTGTTCTTGCGTTGGGTCTCACTTACTCTGCTCACCCTGTCAGTTGCGCGGCGGCACTCGAAATGCTGAAGATCTATGAAGATGATAATTTAATTGCGAATGCAGCGGCGATGGGAAAATATATGGAAGCACAGGTTGAAAAATTAAAACAAAAACATAATAGCATTGGTGATTTCAGGAATACGGGTTTATTGGGTTGTATTGAATTAGTAAAAAACAAAACAACCAAAGAACCTCTGGCACCCTTCAATGCAAAACCGGAAGAGATGGCGGTAATGAATAAAGTAGCGGCAAAGATCAAAGAACTGGGAATGTACACGTTTGTAAGATGGAGTTATATTTTTGTTGCCCCACCCCTGATCGTAACAAAAGAGCAAATTGACGAAGGCCTGGCGATCATCAGCGAAGCCATTTCAATAGCTGATACACAAATCGAACACGGATGACACGGATTAAACTGATGTTCACGGATTTATTTTTCGCAAATTCATTTTACAGTATTAGTTCAAAATATGAAATATCAGGAACTGACGGACCACATAATCAAAGCGTTTTACAAGGTATATAATACTCTGGGCTAAGGCTTTCTGGAAAAAGTTTACGAAAATGCCATGTATATTGAACTAACTAATATGGGATTTAAAGTTGAGAGGCAAAAGAGAGTTCTTGTCTATTATGAAGGTCATGTTGTTGGCGATTATTCGTCCGACCTAACCGTTGAAGATGTTGTTATTTGCGAATTAAAAACTACTGAATCATTAATAACAGACAACGAATACCAACTGATTAATTATTTAAAAGCGACTACTATTGAAGTTGGCCTCCTGTTGAATTTTGGAAAAAAACCAGAAATAAGAAGAAAAATATATGATAATGATAAAAAGGCGTGGTACACAACCCGGATAACGCCTATTTAAGGTATGACTCATCTATGACTAAAAAAATCCTTGTTAATCCATTTAGTCCGTGTCATACGTGTTCCAAAAAATTATGAGCGAAAACAGAAACATACCGGATTCTTCGTTAATTAATCAGGACCTCGCTCCGATTCGGCAGGAAAAAAGAAAATGGGGGACATGGAACTATGCTGCACTTTGGATCAGTATGAGTCTTTGCATTCCTTCCTACCAGTTAGCAAGTGGAATGATTGATAATGGAATGAATTGGTGGCAGGCGATCATGACTATGCTTATCGGGAATTTGATCGTACTCGTTCCAATGATATTAAATGGACATGCAGGAGCTAAATATGGTATCCCTTTCCCGGTGTTTGTCAGGGCAAGCTTTGGAACAAAAGGTGCCAATATACCAGCTATGCTAAGAGCTATCGTGGCTTGTGGCTGGTTTGGGATTCAAACCTGGATAGGTGGCAAATCATTATATCGTTTATTAAAAGTATGGGATCCTTCCTTGCCTGAGCTCACCATCAACGGCCTCTTCCCCGATCTCTTACCTCTCATTTGCTTTTTATGTTTCTGGCTGTTGAACATGTATGTTATTTACCGGGGTGTCGATAGCATAAAAAAATTACTGGTCTTTAAGGCATTCTTTCTTCCGGTTGCAACGGTGGCCTTATTGTGCTGGGCATTTTGGGTCATGCAGGACCGTGGTGGCATCGCGCAGGTATTCGATGTGCCCTCAAAGTTTAAAGACTCCGCTTCTTTTTATAATTATTTTGTACCGGCGCTGACAGGGGTCGTGGGGTTTTGGGCGACTCTATCACTTAATATCCCCGATTTTACCCGGTATGCAGTGAGTCAAAAATCGCAACGCAGAGGACAAGCATTAGGATTACCCACTTCAATGACGTTTATCGCTTTTGTTGCGGTAGTAGTTTCATTGACGACAACCTTTGTTTTTGAAAAAACAATTTGGGAACCCGAAGCGCTGGTTGGCAGGTTTGACAATAAGATCATTGTAAGCTTTGCCCTGATCGCTGTGGTTATCGCAACACTTGCCACAAATATTGCAGCTAATATCGTAAGTCCTGCCAATGATTTCTCTAACCTTTCACCGAAGAAGATCAACTTCAGAACAGGAGGCTATATTACGGGCATCATCGGCATATTGATATTTCCATGGAAGCTCGTTGAAGATCCTACCGGTTATATTTATAGCTGGCTGGTCGGCTATTCGGCATTGCTGGGTCCTGTGGGAGGTATTATGATCGCAGATTATTATTTTATCAGGAAACAGAAATTAGAAACGGCTGAATTGTATAGTCACGCAGGCCGGTACCGTTACAGGAACGGATTCAATAGAAATGCAATAATTGCTTTGCTTCTGGGAATATTACCAAACATACCGGGGTTCTTATTACAGGTTAAAGTTGTTTCACCAGATGCTTTTCCCGGCTGGATCTCAAATTTATATCACTACGCCTGGTTTGTAGGTTTTTTTGTAAGCGCCATTCTTTATATCTTACTAATGCGTTCATACAGGATAACTGAACAAAAATTAAAAGAATCTTATGTCGTTGTTGATTAAAAATGGAAGGATCATTACTGCCTCTGATGACTATGTCGCCGACATATTTGCCGAGGGCGAAACAATAAGGGCTATTGGCAGAAATCTGAAGCTGGAGGCCGACAAGGAAATCGATGCTGCCGGTAAATTGGTTTTTCCCGGTGGTATTGATCCGCATGTGCATCTCGATATGCCTTTTATGGGAACTTATTCCAGCGATAGCTATGAGACAGGAACAAGAGCGGCCCTTTTTGGCGGAACAACGATGGTAATTGATTTTATCTTACAAAAACAAGGGAGTCCCTTGCGATCAGCATTGGCCGAATGGAAAAAAAGAAGTGATAACAACTGTGTAGGCGATTATAGCTTTCATATGGCTGTAACTGATTTTAATGATGTAACTAAACGGGAAATAAAGGATTTCATAGAAATCGAAGGCATTACTTCTTTCAAAACATTCATGGCCTACAAGGGGGCATTGATGATTGACGACAGGCAGATGATCGGGCTGATGGAAGAAGTGAAAAAATGCGGCGGCCTGATCAATGTACACGCGACGAATGGCGATATGATTGATTATCTCATTGCCAAGCACCGCGGAGAAGGTAAACTGTCTCCCTTGTATCACTATTTATCACAACCTGAAATAACAGAAGCGGAAGCAGCAGAGAGGTTTACAGATATGAGTTTCTATACTGGCTGTCCCGGCTATATTGTTCACCTGACTTGCGAAGGAGCATTAAATGCGGTGCGCAACGCGACAAGGAGAAATCAAAAAGTTTTTGTAGAAACATGTATTCAATATCTAATACTTGATGCATCCTTATATGAGAAGGATTTCGACGGGGCGAAATGGGTGATGAGCCCTCCACTCAGGGAAAAGAAAGACCAGGAAACGTTATGGGCCGGGATCAACCAGGGATTGGTCCAGGTAGTTGCCACAGATCATTGTCCTTTTAAGTGGGAGCAAAAATTATTGGGTAAAAATGATTTTGCCAGGATACCCAATGGGCACCCCGCGATCGAGAACCGGATGGAACTTTTGTTCACCGAGGGTGTTAATAAGGGAAGAATTACTCTTAACAAATATGTCGAAGTAGCGTGTACAAATGCAGCCAAAATCTTTGGGATGTTCCCAAGAAAAGGAACGATCGCCGTGGGAAGTGATGCAGATATAGTAATTTTTGATCCAAAAGAAAAGCATACCGTTTCTGCAAAGACCCATCATATGAATGTCGATTATTCGGGATATGAAGGATGGGAACTGACAGGCAAAGTAAAAACAGTTGTTCTCAGGGGAAAAGTAGCGATAGATAATAATCAGTGTTTGATCAAGAAAGGATACGGACAATTTATTAAACGGAATAAAGTCAGTAACAAAATATGAAAAGAAGGGAACACGGATAACACAGATGAAACGGATCCTCGCTGATCAATCCGTGTAAATCCGTCCAACCCGTGTCATCCGTGTTCTGAAATAAAATGTCACAACTATGCCCAGAAAAATTAAATCAGGACTCATTCAAATGTCTCTGCC
>JANWHX010000329.1 GCA_025450235.1 Chitinophagaceae bacterium
ACATCCCTGAAATTCTTTGCGGCGCCACGGATCATAGATGGACCCCCGATATCGATCTTCTCAATTATCGCTTTTTCATCCGAAGTGCCGGCGACTGTTTCTTCAAAAGGATACAGATCGACAATAACCAGGTCTATTTCCGGAATATTATATTGCTTCATTTCCCGGACATGCGTAGTGTCATCCCTTTTTCCCAGGATTCCTCCGAATACTGAAGGATGCAAGGTCTTTACCCGGCCTCCAAGGATCGACGGATAGCTTGTTAGATCTTCTACAGGAACGCATTTAACCCCAAGCTTTTCAATGTACTGTTGAGTTCCCCCTGTTGAATAAATAGTCACCCCAAGATCAGATAAGAGTTTGATAATGTTTTCCAGCCCGTCTTTATAAAAAACAGAAATAAGGGCCGATTGTATCTTTTTGTTCATTTATTGAAATTAAAATGATGTCGCCAAGAGCCTGGGCTTTTTCTTTCCACAAAGGCACAAGGAACACAAAGCATTTAAGCATTTAATCTTCATTGTGCGCTTAGTGACCTGGCGGGAACTTTTTTGAGGCTGCATTCGTCAGAGGCCGCAAAACTAAATCAATTAATGTTCATCACAAAGGCACCTTTTTCACTTACATCGTGATAAGGAATATGCAGTGAGTCGCAATCTCTTTTCCAGTAAGTTAACTTCCAAAACGGGACGGAGCCATCAAAGACGATTTCCTTTATGTTGAAGACTTTTTGCAGTTTAGCCACATACAATTTTGGATTCTTCGAAATGATAAGGAGGTCGATATCAAATTTAGACCCGCCATTTTGAAGCGAAAACGCAGAATCAACCAACAGAATTCTTTTTTCCCGGAAGTTAATCACCCGATTACAAATAAAAACTTCATTAGTGGAAGACGTTGGTGATGTGCGATTGGCAACCCTGGCGGGCTTCAGATGAAAATTTCTTGCAAAATCATCTGCTTCCAGTTCGGGATCGCCATAGAAAACATAATTTCTTCCCCGTATAAAATCAATTGCCGTCCGCTGAGGCACGTTATAAACAACTATTTTTTGCTGCTGTTGCGCCGCAATAAACGAAAATGACCTGGCGGCAAAAAACAAGAGTAGTACTATCAGCCCTATAATTAATCCTGCCTTTAATTTTTGCAATAACCAAAGACTTATCCCGCTGATCGCAAGAAAAAGTAATATCGCCTGCATGCTGCTTATTTCCATACTATCCCATAAAGACGCCGGCAATGATTCAATTAGTCCGACATAGTCATTCATCAGCCTGATCAACCACGTTAATACCCTGCCCGTCAGCAATGCAACAGAAGGAATAAACGAAACCGAACAAAGCAGGATCTCCCCAAGCACTATCACACTCGAAAGCGGAACCGCAACTAAATTGGTCAGAAAGAAATAAACGGGAAACTGATGAAAATGATAAATGCTGAGAGGCGTGGTAAGTATCTGAGCGGCTAATGTCACAGCGTTCAGTTTCCAGATACTATCCAATAATTTATTTTTGAAATAAAGAAGATTGTATATCGGTTGCATAAAGATGACGATACTCAATACCGCAGCATATGACAATTGAAATCCTACGTCCCACAACCAGTAAGGATTATAACAAAGAAGGCAAAAAGCAGAGGCTGCCAGGGTATTGTAGACAGATGTTTTCCTTGAAAGACTGTCTGCCACCACGATAAAACTGAACATTACCGCGGCCCGCAACACGGAAGCTGATGCCCCCGTAAGCAGGCTGAATAACCACAAAACGATTACGGCAATTATCGGTTTTAACCACCGCCATTTCCTGCTTTTACTGATTGGTTTAAGCAAGAGGTTGAGCAGCCAGTATATGAGTGCCAGGTGCATACCTGAAATTGCAATGATATGAACCACCCCGGTATTTGAATAGGATTGCACCAATGATTTGTCCAGGTCATCTTTATACCCGATCAGCAGCGCTTCGGATAATCCTAATTCCTTATCTCCTTTGATATTGTTGCGAAAGATGTTTAATAGTTTTTTTCTAAAGGAATAAAGAAGGCCTTTGATGTCCCCTCCTCTTATTTTACCGATAACCTTAAACTCACCTGTTTTCAGATAAACCTGGTGGGTTACCTGCTGAAATAAATTATATCTTTTATAGTCAAATCCTCCGGGATTGCCAGCGCTCTTAATTTCCTGCAAGGGTTTATAAAAAATGATCGTTGATCCATAATCAAGCGCCGGCAAGCTGCTATCTTTTTTTAAATACAAAATGATCTTGCCGTTGACATTTAATTTTTCGCCGTTACAGAGAATGTATTTCACCACAACATTTGCTTTCAGTGATCTTGATTTCTCCACCAATGGTTCATCTAATGTGCCAATTACGAAGGCATTACCGGAACAATAATTTGCAAACCATTTTTTATCGTGGCGTATATCTTTATGCCATGCCAGTAAAGCACCAAATGAAACCAGTAACAGGATAAAAGTTGCTCCATCCAGCCAGCCCAGCTTAAACCGACGGAACAAAGGAAGAATAAACAAGAAGCCAATAAAGATCACGGAGAAGCTCAGCAATAACATCCACGATGTTAAAGGCAATTGTACATGCCATTGTAAAATGATCCCGGCCATGAAAGGCAACAACATTCTGATGAATGGAGCTCTTTTCCAGAAATAAACAACCCGGGAGACCATTTATGCAAACAATGCTAAAACCCGGTTCTGCCTGTTGGGAAAAAACTTATTGCAGAAGTTTTTTAACGTAGGCTACTTGCCCGATATGATATATATTATGCTGAACAAGACCATTCAGCAAAAAACGAAAGTTATACTTACGGTAGTCGACTATCTCTTTGAGGAATTCGTCATCTTTTTCGTTCAGCAATTCAATGATCTTTGCATGAATAGCTTTGAATTCGGCTAAGCCTTTTTTCCATGTATGGACCTTTGGATCGATTGCCCGCCAGTCCAATGCTTCAAACGTCGCCATGTCCTTTTCTTTATCTCCCTCTATTCTCTTTAACGTAAAATCAGCCCAGGTGATCATGTGATAAAGTAGCTCAGTCAAAGAATGAGTATTATCATTTGGTTTTTTGTAAACAATGGAAGGATCTATTTCATCCAGCATTTCATAAACTGCTCGGCCATACCAGGGTTGGCCGGTGTTCACTCTTTCGAGGCTGCTGATGATTGATTTTAACTCTTTATTCATTTAAACAAATGTAAAAAACTGCTGCTGAAAGAAGTTATTTCTCATACGAATAACGAAAAGTTACTTTCGGCTTGCCGGTAGTTTTATTTGTCACTTCGGCTAATGTGCCATCAGGGTTATAAAAATATTTTATTTCAAGTTCAGTTTTGTAACTACTACGGGACTGTCCCCGTACATGCTGCTTATTCCAGGCCATTTTTGTTGAAATGCATTGACCAGATTGGTTAAATATCCATTCATACTTCGAATTCGCATTCTCCATTTCAATCTGCTTCGTTTTTCTGCTTTCCTTTCTTGTAAAAAGGAAAGTACCCCAATGTGGATTTCGATGATTTATGCTGTCGACAAAGCCGTCGGCGTTATAGTATAAACGCATATCGTCAGCTTCTATTCCCTTCCTGGTTTGTTTTAAGCGCACAAGCTGGCCCTTTTCATTATAAAACTTATAATCAATCATCGTATCAGGAACTGTTTTCGCAATAGTCCGGTATTTGACTTCCCTTTCGCCGGTATATTCTGCAATGATCCGCAGATAAGGTTCCTTTACATCTTTTGAACTCATTTCAATCATTAACCCCCGGGAGTTATACAGGAACGTATCACCCATACAAGACCCCGGGCTTACCCTTTTGAGGCCGGGAAAGCAAATAGTGCAGGCTGATATATTCCCGTGCTCATTAAGGTAGGCGGTTTTTGAGTTGTAGGTCCCAGTGATTTTATCCGAGGTTTGTTTGGCAATTACCTTCTTAATTCCTTCTCTTTTCATTAAAGCACTTGTGTTCAGAAGCGTATCAGCGTAGGGGTCGCCATGCATTGCAACCGGAAGGATATTTGAAACAAGAAACTGAGCGACTATAGGAAGCCCGAAGAACAGTGAAGACGAAATGAGTATAAGCGCCTTCAGCATTATACTGTAACGGTTTTCGCGAGATAATTTGCCACTCACATTTAACTATTTACTCAAGTACATACTCCTGTCCTTATACAACTGCCGGAAATAAGGATCACGAAGGTCTTTTATAAATCGTATCGCTTCGCCGGTTGATTTCATTTCCGGTCCAAGCTCCCTGCTTACACCCGGGAATTTCTCAAAACTGAATACTGGTTCTTTGATCGCAAAACCCTGTAATTTTTTTTCAAAAGTGAAATCTTTCAACTTTTTTTCACCGAGCATGATCTTAGTGGCGATATTCAGATAAGGTATCTGGTAGGCTTTTGCAATAAAAGGCGTGGTACGGGAGGCTCTTGGATTCGCTTCTATCACGTGCACTTTACCATCTTTAATAGCAAACTGGATATTGATTAGGCCTTTTATTTTGAGTTCTCTTGCGATCTTCTCTGCATATTCTTCCATCGTATGGACAATCAACGGTGACAAGTTGAATTGTGGTAATACGGCATTACTATCGCCGCTATGAATACCCGCCGGTTCGATATGCTCCATCACTCCCATTACGTGAAAGTCTACTCCATCAAAAATGGCATCTATCTCTGCTTCCTGGCAACGATCAAGGAAATGATCGACCAATATCTTGTTACCGGGGATATGTTTTAATAAGCTCACCACCGCTTTTTCCACTTCATCATCATTGATGACGATCCTCATTCTTTGGCCGCCCAAAACATAAGAAGGACGTACCAATACAGGATAACCCACTCTATTCGCTACGGTGATCGCTTCATCAACATTATGTGCGGTACCGTATCTCGGATAGGGAATATCCAGTTCTTTTAGCATGTCACTGAATCTCCCGCGGTCTTCCGCTATATCCATACTATCATAAGAAGTGCCAACGATGGTAATTCCTTTTTTATGTAAGAACTCCGCAAGTTTCAATGCAGTCTGGCCGCCAAGCTGAACGATCACCCCATCCGGTTTTTCATGTTCTACTATTTCCCATAAATGCTCCCAATATACCGGCTCGAAATATAATTTGTCGGCCATGTCAAAATCCGTGGATACTGTTTCGGGATTGCAATTCACCATGATCGCTTCGAATCCACATTCTTTGATAGCAAGTAGTCCATGAACACAACAATAATCAAATTCAATTCCCTGGCCGATGCGATTAGGACCAGATCCTAATACAATGATTTTTTTCTTTTTCGAAACCTTGCTTTCATTAAAATGACCTTCTTCAAAAGTTGAATAGAAGTAAGGCGTTTTTGCCTCAAACTCCGCACTGCAGGTGTCCACCATTTTGTATACTCTTGTTATACCTGCTTCTTTTCTTTTGTTATACACGTCTTCTTCGTCACCATGCTCTGTGATACGGCTGATCTGCTCATCGCTGAAGCCATTTATTTTCGCCTCCCGTAATAATTCTATTGGCAATGTATCCAGGTCATATTTTGCAATCTCTTTCTCCAGGTTACATATCTTTTGAATTTCATAAAGGAACCAGCGGTCAATTCCGTTGGTTGCTTTTGATATAGTACCAACAGAAATACCTGCCATCAGTGCATCTTTGATGCGAAAGATGCGATCCCATTTGGGAATCTTGATATACTCCAGCAACTCATCTGCATGCATCAGGCTCTTTCCATAGTAACCAAGACCGACTGCATTATTTTCCAAACTCTGACACGCTTTTTGCACCGCCTCGGTAAAACTTCTTCCAATCGCCATTACCTCGCCCACACTTTTCATTTGCAGACCAAGTGTATCATTGGCACCTTTGAATTTATCAAAGTTCCAGCGGGGAATCTTTACGATCACATAATCCAGCGCAGGCTCGAAGTATGCGGAAGTGGTCTTTGTGATCTGATTTTGTAATTCGTCCAGCGAATAGCCAATGGCAAGCTTGGCAGCAATCTTTGCAATTGGATAGCCGGTAGCTTTTGAAGCAAGCGCAGATGAACGGCTTACTCTGGGATTGATCTCGATAGCAATGATCCCTTCTGTATCGGGGTTTAGTGCAAACTGTACATTACATCCTCCTGCGAAATTTCCAAGATCACGCATCATTCTAATAGCCGTGTTGCGCATCAGCTGCATCGCTGTATCACTGAGGGTCATGGCCGGCGCTACGGTAATCGAATCACCGGTATGAACGCCCATTGGGTCAAAATTCTCTACACTGCAAATGATGCATACATTATCTTTTGAGTCACGCAACAATTCAAGTTCGAACTCTTTCCAGCCCAGCACAGCTTTTTCAACCAATACCTCGTGTATGGGTGAAGCCTGCAGCCCGCGGTTCAGCGCTTCATCCAGTTCAGTTTTGTCATGTACAAAGCTTCCTCCTGTTCCGCCAAGGGTAAATGAAGGACGAATCACCAATGGAAACCCTATTTGCTGCGCAAACTCTTTCCCTTCTAAAAATGAGTTGGCTGTTTTGGCAGGTGCCACCGGTACTCCCAGTTGGATCATCCATTGCCTGAATTTTTCCCGGTCTTCTGCTTTATCAATCGCTTTGATATCAACACCGATCAACCGGACATTGTATTTCTGCCAAATACCTAGATCTTCGGCTTCTTTTGCCAGGTTCAATGCCGTTTGCCCTCCCATTGTCGGCAAGACCGCATCAATCTTGTTTTCTTCAAGGATCTGCTCTATACTTTCAACCGTCAATGGCAACAGGTAAACCTTGTCGGCCATCATCGGGTCAGTCATGATAGTAGCCGGGTTGCTGTTGATCAGGATGACCTTTATACCCTCTTCGCGCAAACTTCTGGCGGCCTGTGTACCCGAGTAATCAAATTCGCAGGCTTGCCCGATGACGATAGGACCTGAACCGATAATTAGAACCGATTGAATAGAATTGTCTTTTGGCATCTTTTATTTTAGGTAAAAAATTGGCATCTTTTCCCACAAAGACCCAAAATGCAATGGATGTCGACAACTTATCGCTTCGTGTACTTTGCGCCTTAGTGGTGTAACTGCTCTGGTGATTAAATCCCGATGACTATCGGGACGCAAAAGTAAGGGAATGGAAGGGTTTTGGAGGAAAGTAGAAGTCTTTTTTGTGCGCCTCTAAATAAAAAAGCCGGTATCTGCTGACACCGGCTTCGCTTAAGGTTTGCCCTGACAATCATTTGACTGGGTCACCAACCCATGCAGAATGTCCTGCCTGGTCTGAATACATTCTTGCTTTTTGTTTTGCCTTTTCGGCAAATTCATCAGCTTCATCCTTCACCGATTCAAACTTGTCGCTTAATGAATCGATCAGGTCATCGAATTTATCCTTTAATTCTCTGCCACGGCGTGCAATACGTTCACGGGTTTCGGTGCCTTTACTAGGTGCAAACAGCACTCCAACGAGTAGTCCTGCTGCAAATCCGACAAATAGCTTGCTCATAATAGATCATTTAGAAGTTATCAATTTTTCACCCTTAATACTTATAAAATATCATGCCATGAGTCGGCTGAGCAAGGACAAAAGATCAACCTTATACAATTGCGGCAATATTTCCCCTGTATGGTCACCGGTTTTATTAAAAATGAAGCACAGCAAGTATTATGCGGCTTCCGTAATTTCGGTATCGCATGACTGATGAATATTATATGATGATGGCTTTGAAAGAAGCCAGACGGGCCTTCGATGAGGATGAAATACCGGTAGGTGCCCTGGTTGTCCTGAATGAAAAAGTGATTGCCCGTGGCTATAATATGACGGAAAAACTAAATGATCCAACTGCGCATGCGGAAATGATCGCTCTGACCTCGGCGTTTGGCTTTTTAGGAAGTAAATATTTACCGGAAGCAACAATCTATATCACTGTTGAACCCTGTTTGATGTGTGCCGGGAGTTTATACTGGAGTAAAATCAATAAAATCGTCTATGGAGCAGACGATGAAAAAAATGGATATCGAAGAATAACAGGATCAAATTGGCCGTTCCATCCGAAAACGGAATTGATCCGGGGTGTTTTAAAGGATGAATGCTCAGAATTAATGAAGGATTTTTTCAGAAAGAAAAGATAAGTGAAGTGGGCAAAATATATGCGGCGAACTAAATTCAATGTAACAACTCACTAAACAATATTTATATGGCTAAGGCAGTTTCAAAATCGAAAAAGACAATCGTCACTCACCCGAGGACAGGAACGGAACAAAAATTTGATTCCGAAATTTATGAGCCTTTCAAAGCGGCTATTATTCAAAGCCTGAAAGGAAGTAAAGGAAAATTATTTACCGAGCTCACGGATGATGTGACAAAGATCATCCGGAAGAAAATGCCCGGATTTAAGCGCTCCATTCCCTGGTACACTATTTCAGTCAGACTTGACCTCGAAACAAGAGGAATCGTCGAGACTTATCTTGAAAAAGGGAAAAAACTAAACCGGTTAAAGAAATAGTTCCGGGTTGCGAAAGAAAATTGGCCTTTGTTCAACAGTAAGACAATAATTTTGTTATTCTTTTAATAACGACATTTATCATTAAAACTAATAGTTATGGCATTTACATTACCTGCGCTGCCTTATGCACATGATGCACTGGAGCCACATATTGACAAACAGACCATGGAAATTCACCATGGCAAACATCACCAGGCCTATGTTGACAATCTGAATAAAGCTATTGCGGGCACTCCGAATGAAGGAAAATCACTGGAAGATCTTGTTGCCAAAGCTGGTTCGATCTCTCCTGCTGTTCGTAATAATGGTGGCGGTCACTGGAATCATAGTTTTTTCTGGGAGATACTTGGACCTAATGCAGGGGGCAAACCTTCGGGAAAATTAGCCGATGCCATTAATTCAACCTTTGGTTCATTCGAAGCTTTCCAGGAAAAATTCAATGCGGCAGGGACCACCCGTTTTGGTTCAGGCTGGGCCTGGCTAATCGTCAAGGATGATAAACTCGAAGTAAGCTCAACCCCGAACCAGGATAATCCTTTAATGGATGTGGCTGAAGTTAAAGGCACTCCAATACTTGGCGTTGATGTATGGGAACACGCTTACTACCTCAAGTATCAAAACAAACGCCCTGACTACTTAAAAGCTATCTGGAACGCGATCGATTGGAAAAAAGTAGCTGCCCGTTATGAAAAAGCACAGGCGGTAGTTGCGCATTAAAGACATTAAGTCCATAGATAAAAAGAGTGATCCCGAGTTGTGATCGCTCTTTTTTTTATGTACGGTCTGACGGTCTCCGTCTGACCGACATAGAAAACACCATCAAACATATTATAACTGGTCAGACCGGGACGGTCAGACCAAGATATCAGGGTACCGGATCATAACCACTACCACCCCACGGATGACATCGTGAAATCCTTTTAGCCGCCAGCCAGAATCCTTTAAATATTCCATGCTTTCGGAATGCTTCAATGGCATAATGTGAACAGCTTGGAGTGAACCGGCATTTAGGTCCCAGCCATGGAGAGATGGTCCATTGATAAATCTTTATCAGGAATATAAATGGCAGACTTAAGATGCGCAAAAAAGCTTTCATGGTTCTATGAGCTTATCCAGTTTTTTTAGAATAGTTCCTATTTTTTTAAAGACCTCTTTGTACTCGGGCACTTCTTTACCGGTATAGATTAAAAAAACATTCAATTGAATATTGTTTACTTCTACCTTCTTTTGTAAATCCGTCTTTTGTAAACGATATGCTTCCTTTGTCAGTCTCTTTATGCGATTGCGATCAACAGCTTTCCTGAAATTCTTTGCTGAAACTCCCGTCGCAAAAAGTAACGAGGGATATTTCGGAGCATTGGTGGTAACATACAATAGCCGGTAGGGAGCCGATACAATCTTTTTTCCTTCATTGA
>JANWHX010000330.1 GCA_025450235.1 Chitinophagaceae bacterium
TAACGGTCAAACGTGAAATACTTATTATATGTCTCGGGTATCTTAAATTGTCCGCCCCCGATGTTTCGTACACGGGTGGCGCCGAATTGGCGGAACAGATCAGCTTTAAACGAGAACTGTGAAGGAATAAAGTTGAAATTAAAGTCTTTGACAGCTGTCAGCCACTTGGATTTTGATCTGATCAGTCGTTTGAACGGTTCTATATATTTTGGTTGCGGCGCATAATTATACCCTATCGCACCACGGGACCGGCTCAGCTCATCATTTTCAATCAAAGGATCATGATGCTTCGTTATGATATACGAATAGTTAAAGTCAAAATTCGTGAGACTCCATGGTTTAGGTCGTTTACCATCCGTTTTTATCTTTTTTACATTCGTAAAATTTATGGTTTTAATGTTAGTCACATCCTGGGAGTAGTCCCTGATCGAATCTTTCTTGAATTTACTTGATGCCTCATTTATCTTTTGCGTTAAGAGGATATCCTGGGCAAGAGGATCGTACTGCGGTGTAGAATTGATACGGCTGATACTGGCATACATTGGCACTTGTATACCAAGTTGTTTTGGAAATAATTTTCCCGCGTCAATGTTTGCAGAAAAATCAAATGTGTACACATCTTCCCGGCTTCTTTCATTTACCCGTTGCTCTATCGTACCAAAACCATGTGTTCTCTTTGTTCCGGCAAGAGTGATCTGGCCAAGATCAGCCAGCTTAATATCCACCCTGGCTAATGCCGCACCTCCTCCTTCCTCGTCAAGATGAGAGAAACGAAGTTCATTAAACCACAGCTCGGCACAGTTCGGTTCATTCCGTTTATTTTGTACGGCCAGTAACATGCCTTTCACTTCTCCCAGGTTGGGATTACCAATAATTCCAAAGACCCGGCCATTTGACAATGTTTCACTATAATATTGCGAAGGCAATACGCCATTCTTATCACGTCTTGTTTTTAATTTCGGAAGTTCCTGCAGATCAAAATCGAGATTATTTGAATCGGGCCATATATGTGAGGGAAGAGAGTCATACCACTGCGTTTTAGTCAGGGGTATCTTCATTTCATAAAAGTTGCCCTGGAAATCATTTCCTAGTCTTACTATCGCCATAAGATTATCTCCAAAATCATTGGAGCTTGCACCTTCCACATGCACGAACATCATCAATCTCCCATACTGGCGCATGTCGAGGTTCATCGTTTTAAATACACCCCGTGCCTGTCCTGATTGAAGGTCACAAGTCTGTATGCTTAACGATTGCTCATTGAGAAACAATTGCACATTGTTATTGCTAAGTTGCTGTTGTCTTTCAATGCCGGGCGGTATCCTGTAAGGAATAGGATCGCGCTGATCGTTTTCTTCCAGGTTTACAGCGAGTGTATTAAACGAGGTAGGATCATTAGCAGGCAGATTCACATATTGACCGGAAGTATCGATGTTATATTGAAACTTACGCCATTGATTACGCACCAGTTCCAGTTTACCAAAACGCATGACTACTGAATCATCAAACCCGGTAACAAACATGCGGATGAAACGAATGGACTTGAAATCGGGGATATTACCGACTTTGCTCTCAAAAGATTTTACAGGGATACGGAACAGGTACCATTCCTCAATTCGAGTAGTGCCATCAGCCAGTTTTACCGGCACAATTCTCGCATCTGTAATGAAATTACTGCCCGCCGTCATGTTGGGTTTAATATCGACCTTGTACTGAAAATATTCTTCCACTTCATTTAAAGTGTTGTCACGATTCAGTTCTTCTGCATCAGGGTATTGGGTAAATGCATTGACAAATTCACTGTTGTTTTCAGCAATGGGTGAATTGCCATGTGGATTGTTAATGTCTTTGTATCTGGCTAATATGCCCACGTTTGGCACATCATACGATACGTCACGATAAGGCTTAAAATTATCGGCCGAGGGATCTTGTTGAGCTTTTGCAGCGGCAACCGGCGCTGTTGCCTGCAGGGTAGAGAGGTAAAGATTGAATTTGCTTTTTTCTTCTTCATCGGTTAATCCATCCAGGCCAACATCCTGGTATTGCCGGTCTTCCGGGTCATTGCTGAATGCATTGGTAACCTGTAGTGGGTTAGAAGGCACAGTACCCCAAACGGTACTTGTATCTTCCGGTGCATTATTAGTTGGAGTGCGCAGTCCATTTTCATACTCTCTTTTTCCATCACGCAATATATCTTCGGAGATATTTCCAAGATTAATATATAATTGTCCGCCGTTTGGATTGGCCGTGTTCTTGATAAACGGATTCTGAAGCCAGAATTCAATGTATTCAATATTACCCGTCTCAAAATCTATCTGGTCGATATTGCGCATGATTCCGCCCCATGCCTCGTTGGGGTTTGCCAGCTTGCCAGTGGGAGTAATCCTGCCCGTCCGGGTCTCATAATTATAAGGACCCTTGTCTTTTGGATAAAATGCGATATCAAAAGTAGTAAGCAGGCCCTGGCCAAAATCATTGGTATGCTGGGGGAAGATCTCCCTGTTTAATACTTGCCTGACTTCGGGTTTGGATAATTCAACCACATTTCCTTTGTAAGGGTTATTAGAATTATTTTTTTCCTGGAGAACCGGCTCAATGTTATACCAGGCTATTTTGCCACGGTTATAACCATATCTAAGGTCATTGCTCAGGGTTGATTCGCTAAACAGGCGCGGTGTGGATGAGAGGCTCCAGCTGATCAAAGGGAAACGAAGATCAATAGAAGAACGCGTTCCTTCAAAGTCATCTATATAGATCTGTCCTTCGGTTCCCTTTCCTATCTGTGGGGGATGCCCCGGATCCAGCCATGCTGCCTCTGCGTAAGCACTGATAGATGACATTTCCTTTGTAGAATAC
Organism: Chitinophagaceae bacterium; assembly: GCA_025450235.1. Classification (GTDB taxonomy): domain Bacteria; phylum Bacteroidota; class Bacteroidia; order Chitinophagales; family Chitinophagaceae; genus VBAT01. The sequence goes on from JANWHX010000330.1 coordinate 2,857, forward strand.
CAGGGAAGCTTATCCAACCATTTTGTAAGACGGGGCCAGTTACTGCGATAATCAAGGTCCAGTCCGTACATCGTGTTGCGCACAGGGTCATCGCCATACGACTGCTTGACAAAGAATGGTCTTTCCCCAAGTCGCACAATTGTTCCGCCGAGAGTTAATTTTTTACTGGCCATGTAATCCAGCCGCATGCCCATAAAGTTCTTCTGCTGGATACCATATGCAGCCTGGTTCTCATATTGGATATTCACCGGAATACCCGAAGTGATGATTGCCTGGTTGATCACTTTGAGAGTACCAAGGTCATAGTTTATTTCATAGTCGACATTTTCAATTAGATTTTGTCCGCCCGCACTAACAGTAACCGAACCGCGCGGTATATTATATCCTAATTGGTAATCGCTATTACCTGATGAAGATGTTTTGGACTTTCCGGAAATCTTAAAGCGATTCAGGTTGGCATACGTCTGCGCAATAGCTTTGATCGTATCGTATAATGGATAGTACAGGTATTTATTACGGGCGGCCTGGTCGACGTATACATAGTCGAGATCATGACCAAAAGGTTCCAGCACGGGAAAGATGACCCGGCTCATGGAAGAGATGATCGTAAACCCTTCTAAAAAGTCAAACTTACCATCAATCTGCGGATCATTCTGGTTATTCAACCGGTCGAGATTTACCAACGATAGTATTGGTTGACCTTTATATTGAGGAAGTATTTCACCATCGACAGGAGGTAAATATCTTTTCTCTCCAAGACTAGGTTCTTCGTAGAGGATCTGCAGATCAAAATCCTGCCGTTCCAACTGGCCAAAACCAACTGAATAAACATTTTTCATCATCAGGTCCCATAAAGGAAGGTTAGTGCGCTGTGATGTAGCTTTTAATAATTTCAGGAATAAAACCTTTTGTGAAAGCCCGGTTGTATCAGGCGGAACATCCTGGGAGAATTCACCAACCTGGAAAACGCGTCCGTTATAAGTATATTGAAATGCTATTCCTAACACTTCCTCCGGCTGCAATGGCTGATTTAAGGAAATGAACCCGATTTGCGGATTAAAATAATATTCTGAAGACTGCAGTTTTCTTGCAAAGGTCTTTTCAAATTCCTGGACCGGGGCCATACCCAGACCTAGAAGTCTTGTTTGCACGAGTGCTGAATTACGGTTGTTCGGGTCACTTGTCAGCGTCGCGTACAATGAATTGGCGCCATTATGCGGTTTGGGATCAGTCGACCCGGTCCAGTTCGTATTATACGGCGCGTTTTCACCCAGGTCCATCAAAGCCACGATATCCCGCGTGTCGGTGGTGGATGCTACATTTCGGTTGGTCACCCATACTTCAACCTTCAATATTTGGACAGCAGAATTAACTACCGGCAGTTGCCGCATCGCGGTATTGAAGTTATTCCTGAAATATTGCGACATTAAGTAGTGCCGGTTCTCTTCATAATCGTCAGCCTTCATCGTAAATATTTGAGTAGCCGACCCTCCTTCCAGACCCATTGTTTGGCGTTGAGACCTTTCATTTGCCAGCACGCCGGTAATAAACAACTTACCAAACTGCAATTGTGTTTTTACCCCAAACAAAGATTGCACACCTGGTATCAATGTTCCTTTGGATGAAAAATTGACATTCCCAAGTTGAAATTGTTTTACGATCTCATCATCTCTGCCATGATAGTCGAGTTTTAACTGATTTTCAAACTCAAAATTTGCCAGCGTGTTGTAATTGATCGGCAACTTCAATTTATCCCCAATATTGGCATCTACCTGGAGCTGGGCATTCATGTTAAAATCAAGTCCGCCATTTTTTCTTGCCCTTTCGGGAATGGTGGGGTTCTTGATATTTTGTCCCTGGTAACCAGCGAGGATATCCACTGAACCGTTGGGACGTATGTCGACTTTACCTGTCCCTACTATTCTGTTGAACCAATCGTTGGATGTTTTAAATTTTGGCTTGAAAAGTCGCCGGTTCATATCCGCAAGCATAGCCGACCTTCTGCGGAAATATTCATCTTCATCTTTTTTTCCCTGCATCTTCAGAAATTCTTCCATTGAATAGGCAGTCGGGGTCCTGTAATATTTATTCCCTATTTTTTCAACGATATAGTACTGTTTCGTTTTCGGATCGTATTCAATAGTGCGTTTGAGATAGCCTGAATCACGAAAATCAAAGGTGCTGGTACCCGGGTTGGTGTAAGGCTCGCCCCGGCGATCGGGGAAGGGATAGGGAAAAGTATCTTTTGGGTTTTGCTGAAAAAATGAATGAAAACTGGAATTAAAGGGGCCATCATCCGCATACCGGGCATGTGCCTGTATGTACAAAGCTAATAACATGGCTGATACTACCAGCGTACGGAGGATATGGGCTGTCTTACAGTTCAATTGTTCTCACAAAAATTAATTCCGGTAAAAGTCGAATCAGAGGATACGGAGTGTTTTTTTGATTAGTTCTTCAACCGGCAGGTGAGGCTCATTTCCAAGTACTTTATTCAACGCTTGTTCAGCAGCCAATCGGTTGATGCCTAAAGCCGTCAAGGCATTTAACGCATCCTGATGCAAAGTATTGTTTTTCATGGGTGAAATATTTGTTTCCAGGGGTTGCTTGGCCAATTTGTCACGCAGCTCCAGCACGAGTCGTTCGGCGGTTTTTTTTCCGATGCCTTTTATCCCCTCCAGCATCCGCACATCGCCATGAACAATAGCTCTTACCAATTCTTCCGGTTTCATATATGACAACATGACCCTGGCGGTGGAGGCCCCAATTCCTGAAACGTTGATGAGGTGCTGAAACATGTCTTTTTCGGACGCGTCAAAAAACCCAAATAAGATGTGAGCGTCTTCACGGATCAGCAAATGGGTATATAACGTTCCCTTTTCAAGATTCTGGATTTTTGAATAGGTATTCAGGCTGATCTGCACTTCATATCCAATTCCATTTACATCTATCAGCAGCGATGCCGGGCTTTTATTCACAAAATCACCTTTCAGGTATGCTATCATGCCGCGAAAATAGGAAAATCAGTCTTGCAGTCGGCAGTCGGCAGTTTGCAGTCAATACCGTTGGCATTTATCCGTATTATCAAATTGGGAATATCGACCAGTTTGCAGTCGACAGTCGGCAGTTCGCAGTCAACACCGTTGGCATTCATATGTCGTATCAAATTGGGAACATTGACCAGTTTGCAGTTGGCAGTTCGTGGCGGTATAACCAAGTTTCAACATTCTATCAGTGGTTGTCAATCGGCCTTTCGATCAATATATAAATCACCATGAAGAAGTAATAATGACTGATCAAGGTTATCAAATTAAAATCCCCTTCTCAACATCCGAAGATTGATAACTGCAGATTGCCGACTGTCGACTGCGAACTGTCGACTGACTTTACTTACCTTTGGCTGCCTTTAAAAAACCCCAGATGATTAAAAAGATTACCGCTGCCATTACTGCTGTAGGAGGATATGTTCCGGAAGACAAGCTTACTAATTCAGACCTGGAAAAAATGGTGGATACAAATGATGAATGGATTCGTACAAGAACCGGAATTTCCGAAAGAAGAATTTTAAAAGGCGATGGCAAAGCTACATCTGACCTGGTGGTTCCCGCTGTGA
>JANWHX010000331.1 GCA_025450235.1 Chitinophagaceae bacterium
ACTTCAGCGAGGGTGGCCATTTGATGTACCGAATCAGCACTGGCAAATAAAAAGCCTTCCTTGTTTTGCAATCCCGGCACTCCATCAGACAATGGTCCCCATTTATAGTACTTCCATTCACTGGTCAGGGTAAGATGCAAGCCAAAATCAGCCCGGGGATGTGCCACTGCATACGCAGCAATCTCGCTGAACCAGGGAGTGGGTACCATAATGCTGGCAGAACTAACGGATCCTTTCTCCAGGGCGCTGATGGTTGCCTCATTTTCTGCGTGAGATACTCCAAGATCGTCTCCATGAATGATAAGTAGCTTCGCATCTTTGGGATAACCTAATTTTTCCTGGATAGTAAGGGTTTGTGCGTACGCCAAATATGCCCCCGGAACGAAAAGCAAAATCAAAACTAGTTTCTTCATATTGCTGGTTGTAAATAACAAAACAGGTTGATCATAAAGATACATGATTGAAAAATACCTGCTTTCTGTTAAGGATATATGGCTAAACCGTTAATAAAAACATCATAAACAGATTTGGCCATCCGTCATAACCCCTAATAACCTGCTGACAGATAGCGCCTCACAAAATAATTATGATATTGGACATGCTGATATCAGTAACAAGTTGGTTTGTACCTTCAGTTTCTCCGAAATACTTTTACATCATCAAATCACAGCAAAACGCTTCTTGCTGATATCTAAAACCCGACTTGCCGGGAAATTTTAACAACTACTTGCCCTTTTGTTTGCCGCTGATCAAAGATTGCGTTCCATGAACTTTTTTTCAAAAACCCTATATCATTCATTTAAACTTTAAACTATGAACAGAATTTTCAGAAACAACAGACTTGTTGTCGTGGCTTTTTTTACAGTCTTTTCAATGGCGGCTACCCATCCTGCGATGGCCAGCGACAGCACCCGCACAGTACCCGTAGAGTTGAAATACATCGGGAACCTTAACAATCAACCTCTCGTTCAGCTGACATTTGCCGGTAATGCTGAAGAAAACGAGTTTACTATTATTATCCGGGATGAAGATGGCAACTCATTGTACCGCGAAACCATCAAGGGAGAAAAATTTTATAAGAAATTCCTTCTTAACAACGACGAGATCGGTGAAAGCGCCCTGCGGTTTGAAGTGATAAGCAGAAGATCAAACAAATCGGTAGTGTTTGAAGTGAACCGTGAATCGCGTTTCGTAAATGAGATGGCGATAAGCAAAATGAAATAAGCGGATGGGACTAGCCCTTTACTTTTACAATACACCGGCGATAGCTGGTGTATTGTTTTTTTATACCCTGTTCTTATCAATCCGCCCAGCTTTTAAACCTGGATACCGTCCAATTTAAATTTTTATAAACAATCGATCGGTTGTGATTATGTGGCCGTAGCAGCGTAGTTTCGTAGCTTATTTATTCGCCTTGATCTACATGAGAATCTTATTAGTCGTAGCGTCGGTTGTCTTTTGGACAATATCATCGCACAGCCAGTCAAAAGAAACATTGGAGAAGAAAAGAGTGCATTTGCCAAACGGTTGGTCGCTGACTCCCGTCGGAAAAAGTCTCCCATTGGGCGATTTACCTTTAAATATTGTTGTTTCTTCTTCCAAAAAATATATGGCTGTCACAAACAATGGCCAGAGTGTTCAATCGTTGCAGTTGATAGATGTAAAGAATGAAAAGATACTTTACACGATCGAGATTCCGCGGTCATGGTACGGTTTAAAGTTTTCAAAAGATGAAAAGTTTCTGTATGCATCAGGTGGCAATGATAACCGGATATTAAAATACTCCGTCATACAAAATAAATTGGTCTTAAAAGACAGTATTAAACTCGGTAAGGAATGGCCCAATAAAATTTCTCCGGCCGGAATTGAAATCGATGATGCGAAACAGGTTCTGTACTGCGTGACCAAAGAAGACAATTCACTCTACAGTATTAATCTCAAAACCAAAACTGTCATACAGAAAACTTTCTTAGGTGGCGAGGGTTATGCCTGTATCCTGTCACCGGATAAAAAGACATTGTACATCAGTTGCTGGGGATGTGATAAAATACTTCTGTTTGATACGGGCAAGGAATTAATCTCAGGAGAAATTAAGGTGGGTGACAATCCCAATGAGTTATGTCTTACAAAAAATGGCAATTATCTTTTAGTAGCGAATGCAAATGATAATTCTGTTTCTGTCATTAATACGAAGAGCAGGTTGGTGGTCGAGACATTGAATGCAGCATTATATCCCATTGCTCCCATCGGTTCTACATCCAACGGAATAGCATTAAGCGGGGATGAAAAAAAACTTTTTATAGCTAATGCGGATAATAACTGCCTGGCGGTCTTTGATTTCAGCAGGCCGGGTTTCAGTGCAAGTAAAGGCTTCATTCCTGCCGGTTGGTACCCCACTAATGTAAAAGTGATCGGAAAGAAGATTTTTGTTGCGAATGGAAAAGGATTTTCTTCAAAACCCAATGCAAGAGGGCCCAATCCACTCAGCAAACAACAAGAGGTAAACTACCAGGAAGGTGAGTATAAAAAAAACCGGGAAAGAACTGAATATATCGGCGGATTATTCAAAGGCACGATGAGCATTATACCGGTTCCGGATGAGAAGCAACTCAGCATCTATTCAAAATTGGTGTATGATAATACACCCTATACTAAAGAAAAAGAATTATTGGCCCGTGGAGAAAAAGGTAATCCCATCCCCATGAAGGTGGGAGACAAATCACCTGTTAAATATGTTTTTTACATCGTTAAAGAAAACAGGACATACGACCAGGTCTTAAGCGATATTCCTGAAGGCAATGGCGATTCCAGTTTATTATTGTTTGGAGAAAAGATCACCCCGAACCAGCACAAGCTGGCAAAAGAGTTTGTGCTGCTCGACAATTTTTATACTGATGGCGAAGTAAGCGCTGATGGTCACAACTGGAGTCTTGGGGCTTACGCAACAGATTTCCTGGAAAAAACATGGCCAACAAGTTATGGAGACAGGGGTGGAGATTATTCCGGGGAAGGAAAAAGGGTAATCGCCAACAACAAAGGCGGTTTCATATGGGATCTTTGCAAAAGATCAGGCGTCACATTCAGGACCTATGGAGAATTTGCAGATAATTATAAAGCTAATATCCCTGTGTTAGAAAATCATTTTTGTCCTTATTTCACCAGCTGGGACCAAAATGTAAGAGACACCACCCGCTTTTATCAATGGAAAAAAGAATTTGATTCGCTGCTGGCAAAAAATGCTGTTCCCCAGTTCAATTCACTCCGGTTTATCAATGATCATACGGAAGGCCTGAGAAAGAACCGGCCAACTCCATTTGCCCATGTCGCAGACAATGATCTTGCTGTCGGGCTATTTATAGAATATATAAGTAAATCTCCCATATGGAAAGAGACAGCAGTTTTTATCGTAGAAGATGACGCACAAAATGGACCTGATCATGTAGATGCCCATAGAACTACCGCTTACGTCGCCGGCGGCTTTGTAAAAAGGAAATTTACTGACCACACGATGTATTCTACCTCGTCACTGCTGCGGACTATTGAGCTCATACTTGGTATGCCACCCATGACCCAATATGATGCAGCGGCAGAACCTATGTGGCGTTGTTTTTCTACCAGTGCCGATATTACTCCTTTTGAGTCGGTGCCGTTACAGGTTGATATTTCAGAAAAAAATATGGCGCTGAATGAGTGGCAGCAACGATCGGAGTTGTTTGATCTCAGCAAAGAAGATGCAGTACCTGATCTTGAATTCAATATTGTATTATGGCATGGGATCAAAGGAGATAATACACCTTTCCCTGCTCCGAGAAGATCTGCATTTCTGAGAATAAAAAAATCGAAGGATGATGATGATTAATTCAACCCGTTGAAATCATTCCCCTGCACCAGCAAACGAACAAATAGGAAAAATCCATCGCTTCCATAGTTCATCCTGAAATGAAGCGTGAATCCTTCAAGTCCGTTAGATTTGTAACAGCAAACTAAGACTAATGAAATACACAGCCACTATCAGCTGGACGAAATCAGCCAATGAAATTTTCGCTGATGGAAAATATAGCCGGGTCCACCAATGGAAGTTTGATGGCGGAATGGAGTTCAATGCTTCTGCCTCACCTCATATTGTACCTGTGCCTATGTCAGATCCCGCATGGATCGATCCTGAAGAAGCATTTATCGCAAGCATATCAAGTTGTCATATGCTGTTCTTTCTATCGTATTGTGCAAGGCAAAAGTTTATCGTCACCCGGTATGAAGACAAGGCCGAAGGCATAATCGGGAATGGGGAAGATGGTAAAAAACAAATGCTTAGTGTAACCCTTCATCCTGTTATCATATTTGACGGGGATCCATCACCCACCGAAGAAGCATTACGCCGGCTGCATGAACAGGCGCATGAAAGTTGCTTTATTGCTAATTCGGTAAAAACAAAAATCGAGATATCTCAAAAATGATTGACTGCCCTGACGAAGGAAGGGTAGTACCATTAAAAGGTTTATGTATGCTGATAGTCAATCAAAAATGAAAAATCATGAAGGATATAGAAATACATTTACAAAATGAGCCTGGCGCACTGGCAGAAATGGGTGAAATCCTTGGGGCAGCAGGTGTAAGTTTGGAAGGAGGCGGGACATTTTTGCACAAGGGCAAAGGGATAGCACATTTCTTAGTGAAAGATGCACAAAAAGCAAAAGAGGTGTTGGAGGAAAAAGGAATTGAAGTGGCAGCTATTCATGACGTGTTAATTCAAAAACTGAGGCAGGGTATTCCCGGGCAGCTGGGACGGATCTGTCGCATCATGGCAAACAGTAAGATCAATATACTTGTGCAATACAGCGATCATTACAACCAATTGATACTAGTTGTAGATGATCATGAAAAAGGAAAAACAATTTCCGATAATTGGGCAAAACAGATTTATGAATGATCAATCAATACCAATAGAAAAACATTTTGGACATGTTGCTTCATTGATCGGTGAGAAGTCAAGAGCCCTTATGTTGTGGAGCCTTTTGGATGGACGAGCGTATACTGCCACCGAACTGGCCATTGCTGCCGATGTTTCATTTCAATCGGCCAGCAATCATCTTTCGCAATTGCTTACTGCGGGTTTGCTTCGGTCAGAAAAACAGGGAAGACATAAATATTATCGCTTTGCAAATGACCGGGTGGCACAAGCAGTTGAAAACATAGCGGCACTTGTGCCTATAGCCAGGCCTACCGCGTCCATCAATCATTGCGATCTGATTGGTGTAAAATATGCCCGAACCTGTTATGATCATTTGGCTGGTAAAGTTGGCGTGCAGTTGAATCAGTCGCTGTTGAAAAATAAATGGCTGATCCTGCGTGACAACCAGTACGAAATTTCTAAAGCCGGAAATGATCAATTTGAAAATATCGGTATTGACATATCTGCGGTGCAAAAACTGCATCGCAAGTTTGCCTATCCATGTTTGGACTGGAGCGAAAGAAACCATCACCTGGGCGGAGCATTGGGCGCCGCTTTATTGCAATCCATGATCCGGAATAATTGGATTAGAAGAGTAAAACATACAAGAGAAATTTTGATCACGGCTAAAGGAAAGGCAGAGATTAGCCGGATCTTAAAAACTAACGTTTAGTTTACCGGCTTTTCTAATGGACTATCTGTCAAAACAATGACAAGTTTTACTTTTTTTCCTGCTCCGAACCAGGTTTAAAAAAGTAAGTTTTTTGATTCCGACGGCATTTTAAACAAAAGTTTGTAATAGTCAGGATTATTAAATTCAAATGTTGAAATGCTTATTGCTTCTGCCAAACTATTCAGGCATTTGTCGTTTTATATCGTTACCTTTATCCCGATCTGAGGTGGTCCCATCTGATTATCAGATTACTTCCGTTTACGCGGCTACTCATGTTAAAAAATTCTGTCTGTCTATGTTTGTACCAACCTGGAATAAGTATTTGCCCGTGCTCAAAATAATAATGAAACGCTCGGTCAATAGTGAACAGACCCTGACAATGAATGCCTCAGATTTTCAACGGGCAGCTGGTGGTCGCAAAATAAAATTCGGTTTCTCAATAGTTCTCCATAAAGGCCGTTTACATACTGTCGACAATCCGCCTGCGATAGCCAGGGAATTTGTTACAGTTCTTCAGCAAGATCAAACGATAAACCCGCTCATCAGGCAGTACGATTTTGAATTCTCTCTTAATAATAGTTTCCAGCTAGTGATAAAGAATATAACTGTTCCGGCTGTTGAAACTGCGACAAGTAACTCCGGCGAGTCTAATAAGGAAGAATAATTTTGTAATAGTCTGTATTTGAACTGTCAAAGTGCGATTGAGATTTAATGGAGGATATACTTCAGTTAAATCCGAAATCCCAAGCTCGAAATCCGAAAAACTGTTCCAACGGGATTGGTTTTTTCGAGTTTCGGATTTCTCTTTTCGAATTTGTTTCGAACTACAGAGTCCATCTGTTTTACTTTTTCCGTCCATTCGACTGTGCCAGTTCCGCCTCATGCGCTTCATTCCTAAACACCACTGTACCATCAAACACATCTACTAACACAGGATGAGTTTTATCTATATCGCCGGCCAATATCCGTTTACTTAAGGCATTAACAATCTCTTTTTGTATCAAGCGTTTTAACGGCCTGGCGCCAAATTGCGGATCAAAACCCTGTTCGGCCAGGAAGTCCAGCGCATAATCGCTAAACTGTAACTGTATCCCGCTTTTCATCAATAATTTCTTCAATTCTTCCAATTGTATTTTTACAATACCCACAATCTCTTTCTTCATCAACGGACGGAACATGATGATCTCATCCACCCTGTTCAGAAATTCAGGGCGTATGGTCTGTCGCAACAAATTCATTACTTCCAGCTTTGCCTTTTCCGTTACCTGGTCTACATTCTTTTCCGTCACTTTATCAAAAGCTTCCTGTATTATATGGCTTCCGATATTGCTCGTCATGATGATGATCGTGTTCTTAAAGTTCACGACACGTCCTTTGTTGTCTGTCAAGCGCCCATCATCCAATACCTGCAACATTACATTCCATATATCGGGATGCGCCTTTTCAATTTCATCCAGCAACACCACACTGTAAGGCTTGCGACGAACCGCCTCCGTTAACTGACCTCCTTCATCATAACCCACATATCCCGGGGGAGCTCCCACTAATCTCGACACCGTATGTTTTTCCTGGTACTCGCTCATATCTATACGGGTCATCATGCTCTCATCATCGAATAAATATTCGGCAAGGGCCTTTGCCAATTCTGTTTTACCCACACCGGTCGTACCGAGGAAAATAAATGATCCGATCGGTTTCCTGGGATCACTCAATCCTGCCCGGCTTCTTCTTATAGCATCAGCTACAGCCGTGATGGCCTCATCCTG
>JANWHX010000332.1 GCA_025450235.1 Chitinophagaceae bacterium
ATTGAGATTTGGCGCTATGTCATAGGTCATAAAATTACTTCTGCTCAAGTGTTAAGATAATTTCCTGGGGTCGGATCCCCAATTTCTGTCCGGGCAACAGATTAAATTAGTGTAGTCGGCTGAGGATATCCATAAAAGAGAAAAGCCCCTATAAATTATTCATTTACAGAAGCCTTTAGCACTCACATGAAAAAACAATAACTGAAGCTGTAGGGGGAGGGTTCGAACCTCCACGGAGCAGTTAGCCAAAAAGCAAAGATTAGTGGTCAACCCTGGTCGGCTGAATCCCGATTTTCACCGGGAAAACGTCGGCTCTACTTTTCGTTTATCCTGTTATCTCCACCCCCGAGACGAGAGGGCATGTCTGCCTAAGATTTCATCACCCCACAGTATAGATTGCGGATTTCAATCCGCGGTTAAAGAACTTTGATAAGACAAATTTAGGGTGAATAGGGGTTTCGTTCCAAATTATCTAACAAATATTTTGAAATTATAGATATTATTCAAATAAATGCTTATTTTGCTGAAAATTTTTAAAAAACAACTTATCAAATGGCTGCCAAATTAAATCTCGACAAACTCGACCTGCAGATCATTCAGCATATGATGGAAAATGCGGAGATATCTTATGCCGATCTGGGTAAGAAGCTGTTCGTCTCCGGAGGCACTATTCATGTTCGTATCAAAAAGCTGCAGGAAGCTGGCGTCGTGAAAGGTACAAGACTTAGTGCAGATCTCAAATTACTGGGCTATGATGTTATTGCCTTTATTGGAATCTACCTTAAAGAAAGCTCTCTGTACGATACCGTTGCCAAAGATCTTCAAAAAATGCCGGAGATCGTTCGCCTTAATTATACAACCGGTAACTATAGTATGTTTGCCGAGATTGTTTGTAAAGACATCTCTCAATTACGATTCGTGCTGCACGACCAGCTGCAAAAGATCAAGGGGATCGAAAGAACCGAAACATTTATTTCATTAGAAGAAAGTTTCAACCGCAACGTAAAAGTGATCAATTGATATACGGGACCCGGGCGATAGGACTACTGTTAACAGGTATTTCATGGTTCGCGATAGGGAATGGATGTATATATTCAGCGCTCAGCAATTGCCGCAAGCCTGATAGTTTTGATGGTTATATTAACTACCGAAAAAATTAATGAAAGAAACTTCCAGATTTTATTCATCGCTTAGCTTACTCATTGTTTTAAATGCTATTGTAAAACCCATCTGGATCTTTGGAATTGATCGCGAGGTACAAAACGAAGTCGGCGCCGATGCCTACGGCCTTTATTTTTCGATTCTTAATCTTTCGATTGTTCTAAGTTTTCTTAATGACTGGGGTCTCACTGTTTTTTACAACCGGCAGCTCGCTTCAAAAAATGAATTGTTCACCGGCAATACCGGTAGCTTTATTTTCCTGAAACTTTTATTTGGTTTATTCTATGCTGCTGTCGTTTTCCTGGTCGCCTTTATCACCGGAATTAAAAGATGGGATATTGTTTTTTACGTGGTATTGATCCAGGTTTTTACATCGCTGTTTGTTTTTTTCAGGGCAATTATTACCTCACAACAATGGTTTTTTACCGATGCGTGGCTCTCAGTGCTTGATAAGCTGATGATGATCGTCGTATGCGTCCCTTTTTTATACCTCCCGTCTTTATCCGGAAAAATAACTGTTGGAACTTTTTTACTGTTGCAAATGACGTGTACAGCATTGGCGATGTTTGTCGCACTGGCAATCTTATTAATGAAGAAATTCAGGTTTTCTTTTAAAGGGCTGTGGCCGGGAAACCAGGTTCTGGCAGCAGCATTCCCTTTCACAGTAGTTGTACTGTTAATGTCATGCCATGCCCGCATCGACGGCTTTTTACTGGAGCGTTTGAGCGGTGCCGGCGAAGCTGGTAAATATGCAGGTGCCTATCGGCTGCTCGATGCGGCTAACATGATCGGATTTTTATTTGCATCTTTTCTACTCCCTTATTTGGCGAGAAACCAGAACGATGGACGGATCGCAGCGAATGTTGTGCTGAACATCCGTCACCTGCTTGCAGTTTTTTCAATAACCTTTTCCTGTGTTGTAGTTTTCCTGGCTCCATGGATACAGAAAATATTATATCATCATGATGAAGCAGGATATGCCGAAGTTTTACAATGGTGTGTGCCCGCGTTGATCGGGTATACGTTAGTTCAAATATATGGTACAGTAATGACAGCCACTGGGCATATAGTCGCATTCATTTACATCACCGTTATTTCCGTCATCATCAATATATTGATCAACATTTTGCTTATTCCATCATTTGGTGCCAGGGGCAGTTGCTGGGCTGCTCTAATCAGCCAGTTTTTTTCCGGCATGGCGACAATTTGGTACAACAGGCAAAAATTAAATATCCCGGTTGATATGCGCTCCGTCTTAATCTATATTTTTATAGGAACGTTGGTATGTGCGGTTTTATACCTGGGCCAGGGTTGGCTGAGCAATTGGATAATAATAATTGTATCAGGAGTGATAGCGCTGTTAATGTTGTGGCTTACCAAACTGCTTATTCCGCGTAACTGGAAAATTTCTGTTGGCCAATAATTGTTGGTTTAAAAAATAACTAAATGCCAGATATTTTTTATCTCTTTTCAAGATGGTGGAAACTAATCTTTGTTATCATAATAGTCTCGCTGCTGAGTGTAGGTACCGTTCTGTTTTTTCTACCACCAAAATATCTGTCGACAACAACAGCGTTACCGGCAAGCACCTATTTGAAGGACAAGGCGAGTGTATTCAGTAACAACCTCCAGCAATTGTATCCTGTACTGGGTATTCCCGATGACCTGGATATGATTGCCGGAACCGGTCAATTGGATACACCTTACATCGCTGTAGTGAAAGAATTCAATCTGTATGATCATTATAAGATACCAGAGCAAGGAGATGCCGCAATAATAAAGGCTGCTTATTTATTAAAGAAAAACGCTAAAGTCGGCAAGAGCGATTTCAGTGAATTAAAAGTAAAAGTATGGGACACTGATAAAAATCTTGCGCCGAAGTTGGCCGATGCAATTATGCGCAACCTGCAGACTATTCACCAGGATATTCACAATAGTAACAATGTCGCGATCCTGGCAAGTTTGAAAGAGGGAAGGGATAAACTGCATGCCCAGTTGCAAAAGCTGACCACAAATTCCGAAACTTCCGCTTCTTCTAACAGCGAACGGGCTGTTCTGATAGAACAGGTCCAGCAGTATGAAAAGCTAATCGGTCAATATCAGCTTATGGCCGATAGTAAGTCACCCGTTTTGATAGTCGTCGAAAAAGCAAGAGCTTCCACCTGGCCGGATAAGCCCAAAAAAGTACTATGGCTGACAGCCACCTTTGTTTTAAGTTTAGTATTTGCCTTGTTATTGGCTTTATTATTTGAAAAAAGAAAACCGGTTCAACGGTGATTGTAAAGGCTAATCATAGAAATGTTCAAATAGTTTTCTTTTCAGTCTTGTTTCTATCTTGCCTGCTGCCGGCGGTATGGTATGAAATGTACTATTTGATAGCTGTTCCATTTTGCGTACTATTCTTTTGGGCAGGCTGGCAAAAAATCAGCAGTATTCTTTTCTTATTGCTATTCACATTGCCTTTTTCTACGGAATGGCAGATCACCTCCGAACTTGGCACAGATTTACCGGACGAGCTATTAATGCTCCTGGCAGCCGGTTTGGTTGTATGTTACTGGTTTTATTCTCCGCAATTATTACCCGCTAAAATCATCCGGCATCCGCTGATCGTTTTGTTATCCCTCACCGTTGCATGGACAATCGTCACTATCTTATCCTCTGCTTACCCGCTTATTTCCGTGAAATTTTTATTGGCAAAATGCTGGTACATCGGGGCGTTTGTACTGGCTCCTCTTATCGTATTCCGGAATAAGAATAGTATAAAAACGGCTATGTTGATCCTTGCCATCACCATGCTTCTCGTAGTTTTGATTGTCTTACTGAGACATTCTCAATATAGTTTTTCTTTCGCTGAAATTAACGATGTGTTGAAGCCTTTCTTTCGCAACCATGTGAATTACTCAGCGATGCTGGTATGCATCATCCCGGTCTTTTTTGCGTTCTACAGACTGACGGCTTCAAAAGCAACCCGTGTAAGTATCATCATGGCAATAATTGTTTTGATTGTTGCCTTATTCATGTCATATGCACGAGGAGCCTGGCTGGCGTTGATTATCGGATTGGCAGTTTATTGGCTGATAAGTCGAAGACTATTGTTAATTGTCTACATATTGGCGGTGGTGATGGCAACAATTGCTGTCTTTTGGTTGAAAAGCGGTGATCGTTATATGCAGTATGCGCACAATTATCGTACAACTATCTTCCACCCCGATTTCCGGGAACATTTGCAAGCTACATACGAGTTAAAAGACCTGTCAACGGCAGAACGTTTTTACCGCTGGATAGCCGCAGTGCGAATGATAGGGGAAAATCCAATTACCGGGTATGGTCCCAATACTTTTTATAATAATTATAAACCTTATGCAATTCCTGCATTTAAGACCTGGGTGAGCAATAATAAAGAACATTCGACGGTACATAACTATTTTCTATTGATCGCCGTCGAGCAGGGTATTCCCGGTCTTTTGTTTTTTCTTCTCTTTGTTGGCGGGATGATCTGTTATGCTCAGGTACTTTACCATCGGGTAAAGGATCCATTTTATAAAACGGTCGCCCTTACCATAGCGGTCGTATTGATAATGATACTGACGGTAAATTCTCTAAGCGACCTGATTGAAACGGATAAGATAGGCAGTCTTTTCTTTTTATGTTTATCCCTGCTTATTATTACGGATGTCAATAACAAGCGTAGCTCATCAGATTCTTCCCCTGACATTCAAAGCATCTCTTAAACCATTGCCGAGTAAATTAAAGGCGAGGACCAGGACCATAATAGCAAACCCGGGAGCCAGCGCCAGCATTGGATTTTGGGTAATGATAAAATTATAATTTTCTTTTATCATCAAACCCCAGCTCGGCTGTGGCGGTTGCACACCCACACCGAGAAAGCTAAGACCGGCTTCAATAACAATTGCTGAAGCAAAATTAGAAGCCGCAATCACCATCACCGGCCCCATAATGTTGGGCCATATATGCCGGACAATCGTTCTGACATCTGAAAATCCCAGGGCCCGGGTTGCTTCCACGTATTCCAGTTCCCGAACACCTAACACCTGACCTCTTACCAGTCTTGCCACATTCACCCACATCGTGAGTCCAACAGCGATAAACACCTGCCAGAATCCTTTTCCCAATGCCAGGGTGATCGCAAATACAAGCAACAACGTCGGAATACTCCAAATAACATTAATGAACCACATGATGACGTCATCTATTCTTCCCCTGTAATAGCCTGCAAGCGAACCGAGAATTAAACCAATAGAAAGGGAAATGATTACAGTGATCAATCCAACACTAAGACTAACCCGGGTTCCTATTATAAGACGGCTTAAAATATCACGACCGTATTTGTCTGTACCGAGCAAGAATGTTTTCCTGACTATTGGATTTTGGGCAACATCAGAGATATGGTAGGACTGCCTTTCTCCAAGACCTTCATCAATATATTTCTGGACAATAATACTGTCTGCCTTTGTTTCATTGCTCGTTATAGGCAAATAATTGTATTGATCAATAGTTCCCGAAGTCAACCTTGTAAATAATGAAGTTGTTTCGATCACACGGGTATTTTTTACTTTCAGAAAACGCTGTTGGTAGCCTGGTTTCTCTCCCCCGATCTCCAAAATTATCCGGTTGGCATAGGGTGAAGGATCCGGAGCAATGAAATAAGCAACTACCGCAATGATAACAGACAGGACAATAACAACCAATCCAAACATAGCGCCTTTGTTTTTGCGAAGCCTGCGCCAGGCAGCCTGCTGAAACGAGGAAGATTGATTGCTCACAGAGGGAAGATAAGCTAAGAGGGGAAAAGAGAAAAATGGGGTAAGGGGAGAAAGAGAAAAAGAGGCTAAGAGGTCAAAAGAGAAAAAGAGGAAAAGGAGAGAGGGCTAAAGAGAAAAAGAGAGGTGTTGGCAAAGAGAACAAAAAGGAACTATCGAGTAAACCTAAAACTATTACATCTCAATGTTCCATCGGGGTCGGTTTTTTCGAATTTCGGATTTCTTTTTTCGAATTTATTTGGAGGTTGTTTCTTGGAACTTAAGTTGAAACTTATCAGCTCTTAGCTCACCCTTCTGCCTTTCCATTCATATTTTCCAAACTGGCCGAATAACCCGGAAATGATCGTATAAAAAATATGAAGGGGCTGAAAAAATACAAACCACTTAACGGCCCATTGTTTGTCAAAAAAATCACTGACAGAAATGAAGAACGGAAGCTCAATTAATGTTTTGCCTGACCATAAAGCGATTGCCGCCAGCCAATAGAAATAATTCCAAAAACCAGCAATAAGTAAAACAGGAAATGATAGATTAAATAGATAAACAATCACCAGCACCGGCAGAATACGCTTATCATTATATTGCCTTGCTTTACTCGCCCAGCGTATTCGTTGATTAAAAAATTCTTTCCAGGTTCTTACAGGTTGGGTCGATACGGTCGCATTCTTCGATTTCAGGTAATGAACTCCATGGGGATATTTTCTCCGGATCTTATGCATCAGCAGCATATCATCTCCGGATGCAATATGGTCAACGTTGGCGAATCCATTTACCTCATCAAAGGCCTTTTTTTCATAAGCCAGGTTAGCACCGTTGCACATGGAGAGATTGTTCTTATATACGACTGCGCCGGTGATCCCCTGCAATATCATAAAATCCATCGCCTGGAATAGTTGAACAATTGATGAATTACAATTAATAACAACAGGCGCAGCAATAAAGGTTGCCTGTTGTTGTTCTTTGAATGCGGCCATTATTTTTAGCCAGTTTTCAGAAGGTATGCAATCTGCATCGGTTGTCACAATTAGTTCTCCGGTTGCCGCGCCAATGCCTGTATCAATTGCTTTCTTTTTATAAGAGTTGATGGTTTCGTTCTGAAGTGAAAGCAATCTTACATCATTAAATTGCCTTACGATTTCAACAGTTCTGTCTTCAGAATGATCATCGATCACAATTACTTCAAATAGATCTTTCGGGTAAGTTTGTTGCTGGAGGGCAGCCAGCAAATAACCGATATTATTTTCTTCATTTCTTGCAGGAATGATAACGGATATTCTTGTTTTTGGGGCATTCTGACCTGGAACATATTCGGGAACTGACCGCCAGCCTGACCAATAATAAATGATGAGAACGCTATATAGTATAAATAATGGTATGACTATCCAAAGCAGGATCATGGAAAGGAGCAAAGCTAACTAATGATATCAGTGCAACAAAGCCGGGAGTATTTCCCGGGCATGATTCTCATGCAAGACCTGGTGACCGGAATGAATAACTGATATCATACAATGTTGTTCAATTCCTTTTTTGAACTTTTCTCCCACAGAAGGCAGAATGATCCGGTCATGTTTACCGTAGACCAGCCGTACTTTGCTTTGGTGGATATTGACCAGCGATTTGATTCTTTTTAGATCAGGTGTAAGGTTTCGTAAAGTGGTCCATCTTGCATACAGCAACTGCCGGACTTCCTTATCGCCGATATAATAATTGACAAATTTGAAGATGCTTGCATTTACCAACTTTAACTTGTTCAGCATTTTCAAAAAACCAAAAAACCATTGTGGATATTTCATGGTAAAGGCAAACAGCTTATTGCCTATCCCTGTTTGAGTAGATAGCCAGTACCAAAAATTCACTTTCAGTCCATCCGGCGCGAGGAGTACCAATCTTTCGATTTGCGAGGGCATACCTTCATATAATGCTAAAGCCACTCTGCCGCCAAGGCTGAAACCCAGCAAAGTAATTTGGCGGGGAACAGCTGCCTGTTGGTAATTTTCATGCAGTATTCCTTCCAGGATTTGTTGAAGGTCGTTGACAGAGCAGTTATATCCTTCATTCCATTCGCTACTGCCATGAAAAGGTAGATCAATAGCAAAGAAGGAATATTCGTTGCCGGCATACTTCTCAAAAAAAGAAAAAGAAGCCCCTTCTTCCCCGTAACCGTGAAAGCAAAAGGCAGGCTTTGGCCCTGAACCAAATCGTATGTAACTGAGTCTGGAAGCCTTATACAGATGGTGAAGCCTTTCCAATAGTTCGTAAAATTATTTTAGCAAATATCTTGCACCAGTTCAAAAATAAGATTATTTTTGATTAGTTGCACAAACAACTATATGCCAAACAACCAATTTAAGAAAGGCGAGTTATACAGTTTTGTTACCGGCAAAGCATCCACGGCTATTGCCCGGCGCTTGCAGAAGAAGTTCAATAATGCCGGTCTCAATCTTACCATTGAGCAGTGGAGTGTGCTGTATCATTTATGGAAGCAGGAGGGTATGAGCCAACAAGAGTTGTGTAATGCAACGTTTCGGGATAAGCCAAGTATCACAAGATTGGTAGATAACCTTGAGAGGCTCGACCTGGTAAAAAGGGTTGCTTCGGAAAATGACAGGAGAATAAACCTGATTTATCTCACCAGGCAAGCCCAAAAATTACAGGAGCAGAGTATGATCCTTGCTGAAGAAACATTAAATGAAGCATTGGAGACAGTTCCGGTTGATAAGATCGAAGTCTGCAAAGAAGTGTTGCAGCACGTGTATGATAATCTAAAATAGTTTGCTGACAGTTATTGA
>JANWHX010000333.1 GCA_025450235.1 Chitinophagaceae bacterium
CGGGTACAATTAAAGACTTAATTAAAGAAGGTAAGGTGCTGCACTTTGGGCTTTCTGAAGCAAGTGCAAAAACAATCCGTAGAGCCCATGCAATACAACCTGTTTCAGCTATCCAAACTGAATACTCTATTATGGAAAGAGATGTTGAACAAAACGGTGTCCTTGCTGTTTGTGAAGAATTGGGAATTGGTTTCGTTCCATGGGGTCCTGTAGGAATGGGTTACTTAACAGGAAAAATAAATGTAACCACGAAACTCGACCCGAAATTAGACCTTCGTTCAGGGTTTGATCGCTTCTCTCCTGAAAACATAAAAGCAAATATGCCAATTGTTGAATTTCTAAAACAATTTGCAGAAAAGAAGAATGCAACACCTGCACAAATTTCATTGGCATGGCTCTTGGCACAAAAGTCTTTCATTGTTCCAATTCCAGGTACAAGAAACATTGACCATTTAACCGAGAACTTAGGAGCAATAAACATTCAACTAACAGCTGTAGATCTTAGTGAGATAGAAATTGCTTTGGCTAAAATCAAAGTACATGGTGGACGTATGAATGAAATGCAAATGAAGGTGGTTGAGACTATATAATAATTAGGCTACTTAATTCAGTGATCTGTATTCATTGGGAGATTGACCAACTCGTTGTTTAAATAAACGGGTAAAATGTTGCGGATACTTAAATCCTAATTCGCTAGCAATTTGACTGATTGATTTGCTTTGATCAAATATTTTTTCTTTTGCTACATCGATCACTTTCGATTGAATATATTCCTGTGCTGTTTTTCCTGTTTCTTTTTTTATCAGGTCGCCAAAATAATTTGCTGATAAATTCAACTCGCTTGCACAAAAAGCTACGGAAGGCAAACCGATTGTTTGTGGTCTTTCAGACAGATAAAATTCGTTCAATAAATTTTCAAACCTTTCTAAAACTCCTTTGTGTACATTATCCCGGGTAATAAACTGGCGGTCATAAAAACGGACACAGTAATTCAGAAACAATTCAATATTTGAAACAATCAGTTTCTTGCTATGCTTGTCAACAGATTGCTGCAATTCAAATTCAATTTTTGAAAAACAGTCCATAATGATCTGCCTTTCACGTTCAGACAAATGAAGAGCTTCATTCGATTGATAGCCGAAGAAACTGTAATCCTGAATATGCTTTCCAAGTGAAGTGCCATGAATTAAATCAGGATGAAACACTAAGGCATGTCCCTTTGGTTGATAAGGTTTTCCGTCAGTTTCAAATTCCATCACCTGCCCGGGTGAAACAAAAACCAATGTGCCTTCCTGGTAATCGTAGTAATTGCAACCATATTTTAAATCACCGCATTTTATGTCTTTCAAAAAAATACAGTAAAGGCCATAATTAATTCTAACTGTTTTGTCGCCATTCCACGACCGTGGTTTTGCTTTTGAAAAATCAATTACAGTTACCAAAGGATGAAGTGTTTCATGGTCGCACAAAACATTGTATTCGCTCACGGTATTAAACCTGTACATCTGTGGCTATTTTTTTGTGATACAAATTTAGACATTCAATAAGAAGGTCAGTACTTACTTCAGCAATATCAGGAATATTGGTAGATAGTTCCGTAATCTGTATACAGTGGGAGCACTTAAATGCGGGGACCTTTACACGCAGTCAAATAAAAATTGCACTTTAAAAAATAAGCGGATAAAAATTGTCATAATGAAAAAATTATTCTTTGCATTTACATTGCTCTTATCATCTGTTCTGAATGCGCAGAAAGATTCAATTGCTGGCCCACTAGTGCAGACTAGCTCAGGAACTTTACGTGGAGTTACAGTAGGAAATGTTTCCAGCTTTAAAGGAATTCCATATGCAGCGCCGCCAGTAGGTGAATATCGTTGGCGTCCGCCGCAACCTGCAAAAGCATGGCAGGGAGTTCGTGATGCAAATAAATTTTGTTCAGACTGTGCACAAGTAGGTTTTCCACGCGGGGCTGATTCAATATCGAAAA
Source organism: Chitinophagaceae bacterium (assembly GCA_025450235.1). Taxonomy (GTDB): domain Bacteria; phylum Bacteroidota; class Bacteroidia; order Chitinophagales; family Chitinophagaceae; genus VBAT01. The sequence continues at coordinate 1,988 of JANWHX010000333.1, forward strand.
CCTCGTCCGAAGATTGCTTGTTTTTAAATGTGTGGACTCCTGCCGAAATCAAAAAAGGTTCAAGACTTCCAGTCATGGTGTGGATCCATGGTGGTGCTTTTGTTTTTGGAAGCGGTACAATGAACGACTTTTCGGGATCATCATTCACGGAGAAGGGTGTGATTCTAGTATCCATAAATTATCGTTTAGGCCGACTCGGTTTTTTTGCATTCCCCGCACTTAGTAAAGAGAATGCGAATGAAGCTAAAGGCAACTATGCTTACATGGACCAGATCGCTGCACTCAAATGGGTAAAGCAAAACATTGCAGCATTCGGAGGAGATCCAAACAATGTTACCATATTCGGTGAGTCTGCTGGTGGTGTTTCAGTTCATTCACTTATAACAATACCGTCAGCGAAAGGACTTTTTCAAAAGGCAATTATTGAATCTGGAGGTGGAAGAGATGGTGTACTTACAGGACGACCAATTGATCAAGATGGAGATAGCTACTATCCGGTTTCAGCAGAATCAATAGGTAGAAACTTTGCAAAAAAATATGGAATAGAAGGAACAGATGCTGCAGCATTAGCCAAACTACGTTCACTCACTGTTGCTCAAATTGTAGATGGAGGACAGGAAACCGCAGGGCCAGGTGGTCCGGCAATTTATTCCGGTCCAATTCTCGACGGCAAGCTGGTAACAGAAACTGCTGAGAGTGCATATAAAGCTGGAAGGCAACCAAACGTTCCGATTATTATTGGGTCGAATAGCGCAGAAGTGCAGGCTGGTTTTGTAAATGCCCGTTCGAAGGAAGAACTTTTGAATTTATTTGGAACGATGAAAGAAGAAGCAAGTAAGGTATACGATGCTGATGGTAATACTGATTTAGCTAAGATGCTCACCTTTGTCAACACTGACAAGGTATGGGCAGAGCCGGCACGATTTACCGCTACGGCCTTTGCTGCTAAGAAGACACCCGCCTATATTTATCTTTTTTCATACGTGTCTCCTTCAATGCAAGAGAGGATGCGGTATGGCGCATCACATGCATCTGAAATTCCTTATGTATTCGATAATCTTAGAGGTAGAAATGGAGCAACCGTCGCAGACAAGGATAAGGAAGTTGCAAAGATGATGAATAGCTATTGGACAAATTTTGCAAAAACCGGTGATCCTAATGGTAAGGGACTTGCGAAATGGTCCGTATATGATCCTAAAAAAAATGAGATCATCGAGTTTCAAGCTAATGGATCGGCAGCCGGAAAACCTGATCCAAAGAAGTCAAGACTGGACGTAATTGAAAAAGCAGTGACGTCGAAGAACCTGCACTAACTCAATTTGAGTATCGATGAATAAGTTCAAATTTTAAAAAAGAAAATGATGAAACAAATATTTTATTCGATTTTATTACTTGCTGCTTTTTCTACAAAGGCAGTGGCACAAGATGCTTCCATATTTCCAAAAGGTGAAATATCAAACACTGATAACCATACCGGCACTGTTTGGCTTACGGAATTAAACAAACCTGACAGCGTTTTTAATTTTAGCCTGGCACAGGCAACCTTTGCACCAGGTGCAAAACTAGATTGGCACATTCATCCTGCAGGGCAATACCTGCTAATAACTGAAGGCACTGGCTACTACCAGGAAAAAGGTAAGGCGGGACAAATAATTCGTAAAGGAGATGTGATCACTTGTCTTCCGGGTGTAGCGCATTGGCACGGTGCAGCGCCGAATAGCAGTTTTACCTACGTTGCTGCAACACCAACTACAAAAGGAAAAACGATATGGTTACAAAGGGTAACAGATGAAGAATATAAAAGCGTAAAATAAACATTGCAATAAAATTTCTCAATTGTAAAACTTGTAAACAAACAACCATTATGAAAGTATCAATTCTCGGACTATGTATATTAATAATAAGTGCGCAATCAAGCGATGCACAACAAACAAAATCGAATGCAGAACAAGAGATCATAAATCTATCGAAGCAGAAATGGGATTGGATGGCAAACAAGAATGTTGATTCTTTAAATGTGCTGTTTGATGATAAATCCATGTTTGTTCACATGGGAGGAAGCTGGGGGAAAACCCAGGAGCTTAATACTATTAAAAGCGGCGGTATCTGGTATAAGAAAGCCGAGGTTTACTCAGTTGTAGTAAACATGTTTGGTAACATGGCCATCCTGTTAAATGACATCGATTTGCTCGCAGTAGTTGGTGGAAACGAGGTTACCAATCCTTTTATGGTGACAGAAGTATATCTCAAAGAAAACGGCAGATGGAAGATGGGTTCACTCACGTTCTCGCATCTGATGAGGCCAGTTAAAATGAAATAACAATAAATAATAATAGCTAGCAACAGTATTTACGGCAATTATGTGTAGATATGAATCGACGTAACCATTTAGAGTAAGAGTTATAAAATAAGCATACTTATGACGCACATGCTTTTGACATCTTTTCTTTTGATCTTGGGTTGTTCTTCATCCCAAATGAAGAATAACAATGCAGGCCTGGACCCTGCTTTAAAATCCGATAAAGTATTAATTGTGTATTTATCCAGAACCAACAATACAAAGACAATTGCAGAGATCATTCATAAAAATGCGGGCGGAACATTGGTAGCACTTGAATTAGAAAAGCCATACCCTGAGAATTACCGGGCTACAGTAGAACAAGTAGTAAAGGAAAATGAAACAGGTTATTTACCACCTTTAAAAACAAAAATTGATAGCATTCAAAACTACGAGGTAGTGTTTGTAGGATTTCCTACCTGGGGAATGAAGTTGCCGCCTCCAATGAAAAGTTTTTTGAAGCAATATGATCTGAGTGGAAAAACAATTGTACCGTTCAATACCAACGACGGATATGGAATTGGAAGTAGTTTCGACACCGTAAAGGAATTATGTCCAAAAAGTAAAATATTAGACGGCTTTTCAATCAAGGGCGGAACAGAAAGTGATGGGAAGACTCGTCTTAGTAAAGAGGAAAATGTAAAGGATGCAGAAACGAAAGTGAAGAAATGGTTGCAGGAAATAAAACTAACTAAGGAAGCAAAATAGATGGCGTATATTTTGTTGTCAAAGTGAAAAGGCAAAAGAGGCAGAAGCTAAGTGAAAAAATGGTTAGAGAAACTGAAACTGATCAAAGAAGCATCTTAATAAGTTCGTAACTTTAATTCGATCGTAAAAAATTAAAAGTTTTCAAAAATTAAACTCCCCGAAAATGACACAGCAGAAAACTTCCATTAACAGGCGATCATTTCTAAAGTCATCAGCACTTGCAGGAGGCGGATTGATGATAAGTTTTAGCGCTTTGGCCAAACTCGGTCTTGACGATAAGGTAAGTGAGCTAGATCTTCCTGACCAATGGTATGAATTAACCGGTTATATCAAGATCACACCGGATAATATTATAAAGATCTTTAATCCTA
>JANWHX010000334.1 GCA_025450235.1 Chitinophagaceae bacterium
GCGTCATCGCCTACATCAAAAACAGAATTTTCTATCAATACATTTTTACAACTTTCCGCATCAATACCATCACCGTTTTGTGCATACCATGGATTTTTTACGGTAACATTTCTTACCGTCAGGTGTTCACTCATCAATGGATGCAGGCACCAGGCAGGCGAGTTTTGAAAAGTAACGCCTTCCAGCAAAATATATCGGCAGTTGGTCAGTAAAACTAAGTTGGGACGCAGAAAATCTTTGACAGTTTCATAAAACGCCTTGTCTTTTTCAGGAGAGATCAGGCCAGGATTCGATGGCATCTTAGATCCTTTCATGAATTGTTCAGAAGGATACCAGGTTTTTTTGTCATCGCTGAGCAACCCGCCTGATTCCACTAATTTCTTCCATTGGGTTTCGGTGAGCTTGTCTTTTTTCACTGCTCTCCACACATCACCGTTGCCATCAATAATTCCTTTGCCGGTAATAGCAATATTCGTCGCGCCGGTTGCCGATACCGGAGATTGATTACGCATTTGAGGCAGGCCTTCCCAGTTAGCTGCTACCAATGGATATTCATTTTTATCTTCCGAAAACAATAAAGTGGCTCCTGCAGCCAGGTGAAGATTCACATTAGACCTTATAACTACAGGACCTGTTAACCATAAACCGGCAGGTACAAGCACAACGCCACCGCCTTTTTTATTGCAGGCATCAATGGCGGCATTTATACTTTTCGAATTAAGCGTGTGACCATCGGGAACTGCTCCGTACCTGGCTATATTGAAAGTATCTTTCTTGAATTTTGGCTGAACGATGACCGGTAGTTTGCCCGCGAATTGCGCGGAGGCAGAAAAGAACAATACCAGTGAGAGGGATATTAGAAATAAATACTTCATGACGGCAACAAGATCGTTAGTAAATAAGTTGTTTAGCAATACAAGTTTACCTTAAACCCAATCATTTTCAACCATTTGAAGAGGGTTTATTTACGCAATCGTTATCGGCAGCGATGCCGGTAAAATTCGCCTCAAATCAGCCCGGATCCATCCTGTACCACCCTGCTTTAAAACCATTTTATTTCTCGGTTTACTGGCTTTGTAATTAGCATTTTATTAATCAATTTCCTCAACCCTGAACCAATCAAAACCAGCATAGCCGGAATCATTGATCTGCGATTCCCTCGTACAAAAGATTCCAACCTTTGCACCGATCCATCGACCGGGTTCGGCCTGGAATTCTTCCCCGGCCTCTAAAAACTCTTTTCCATCCAGGCTATAACTGAATCTGCACTTAGCTCCCTTAGATACCTTTACTCTTAAATAGATGTTTTTATCAACTAGTTTGGTAATGACAACTTCATTTTCGGAACTGCGTTTGTCTGCGTCTTTGCAAACGGTATAAACAAGATATACCCCATCCTTTTTGCTTATCAATGCTATGTTCGCATAACTAAGTCCCATAACGGTTAATCCCGCTTTTTCATTTTCCAGGCGTTCATTCGGTCTGAATGTCATTTTAGTTGTTACCATGAATTCATCTGCGGGGAATTTTTGCAAAAGAACATTCGGGGCATCCCACAAGTTTTTCGCGCTATCCGGAAGTTTATCAGAAAATAATCGAAGGGCGCCCTTAGCTGCATCGGCAAAAACCCACGTGGGTTTGGAATTGGCCATCCATTGCCACTGTAAACCCAACTTATTATCATTGAATTCATCACTTTCCAGCGGAGTTGAAACAGGATAAACTTTTCCAACATTTGGTTTTCTATAAACAAGTACAGGTTCACCTTTACCATCCCCGTCTTTATCAATACCTATCACGGGCCAATCATTGATCCATTTCATAGGTTGCAAATGCGCTACTCTTCCATATGGCCCTTTATCCTGGAAATGAAGAAACCAGTGTTCACCGCTTTTTGTATCTATCCATGCGCCCTGGTGCGGACCATTAACCGTTGTTGATCCCTGGTCCATCACGACTTTTCGTTCATAGGGGCCATAAATATTTTTACTCCGCAAAACCAATTGCCAGCCGGTACTTACACCACCGGCAGGTGCGAAGATGTAATAGTATCCGTTTCTCTTATACATTTTAGGGCCTTCAACAGTTGGATCTGTTTCATGTCCGTCAAATACAATAGTCCCTTCGTCGATCGTTTTTGTTCCCCCGGTGTTCATTTCTTTAATGACCAGGATACTTTTGATACCCGCACGGCTCCCGGCATAGGCATGAACGAGATAAGTTTTACCATTATCATCCCATAAAGGACAAGGGTCGATCAATCCTTTTCCTGCTTCAACCAGGACAGGTTCACTCCAGCCATCTTTGATATTTTTTGTTTTAATGACATAAATCCCAAAATCAGGATCGGGATAATAAATATAAAATTCATTGTTGTGATAACGGATGGACGGTGCCCAAACCCCCGCACCATGTTGCGGTGTTGAAAAATGATCAAAGGGAGGTTGCCTTTTTAACCCATGACCGATGATCGACCAGTTGACAAGATCCTTTGAATGGAGAACTGGCAGGCCGGGAATATCTTCAAAACTTGATGATACCAGGTAATAATCGTCGCCCACCCTTATGGCATCCGGATCAGAATAATCAGCGTTGATCACCGGATTTTTATATATTCCATCTCCATTATCAGCCACCCAGACTTTCGACACATAGTTCCTTTGTGCATTAATAGAAAAAAATGCAGACAATGAAATTAAAAATATTACGACTTTCTTCATTTTGCGACTTCAATTTGAACCACCTTTCCTTCGTCAGGGCAGGCTGCGACACAACTTGTCCCGCCGAAAGGCGTGGATAGAACCTCTTATTTTGTCTTTCCCGGATCCCAGTTTCCAAAAACATTTTTCAAAGTATACCTTTTTGCTTCTTCCTCCGTCAATTGCTTTGACCATACAATTCGTTTGGAAGGATCAGATGAAGCACCATAATTGTTGTACTCCGCATACCTGGTCGTTTTGTAATTGTCGGTGTTGTTCCAGTTTGACCAACCCTCCGCCTTGATATGTCCGCCAATGAAGCAATGCAGGTAAACCACGGCCGCATATGGGCGCCAGGGTCTTCCCAATGACACATTATGCAAAGAAGTATCACCGGTCAGCACACAATCATTAAATACATACCCAAATTCTTTTTCCTTTGGCGTCGACGCAGCAGTAACATGCGAATTCTTTTTGCTGTGAATATGACAACGCTCAAACCAAACTGTTGATGATCCGAATATAAAATCAGTTGTTCCTTCAATGTAACAATTTTCAAAATACTGCCTGCTTTTATCACTGTTGGTAAACAAAACATCCTGGTTGCCGACAAACCGGCAGTTCCTGAAAATCACTTTGTCGCCATCTGATTCTACCGCTACCGCTTGTCCTGCATTGAAGCCCGCATCATTCCGAAATGTGATATTCATTGCAGTAAAATTATCGGCCCTGATCACAAAGCTCCATGAAGTTCGTGTATTGATTGTATCCCCTGTGGGAGAAACCCTGCCGGTATGATCGTCAAAGGTCAGGATTGTATTGAATTTATCTTCCCCGATAAGCGATATGAAGTTTTTGGAAGAATCCAGGTGCAGTTTCTCTTTATATACTCCATTCTTGACATAAATGGTTACGGGCTTTTTATTATTGATAGGAATAGCATTGAAAACAGATTGCACGGTTTTATACGTACCGCTGCCATCCGGCGCTACAATAATTCTTTGTTGAGCATAAGTTAGCAACGAAGAAAAGATGAGTGTAAGAGAAAACAATGCGTTCATTATTAGAAGGCTTTGTCACCGGATTGGCAGAACATTCTATCCCGGTGTTTTTGAAATAATTTTATCAGCCAGATCCAACTTTAATGATCTTATTTCGGCGAGGACAAGTTCTGCGATTTTTCTTGCACCCAATTCACTGAAATGCGTATCATCCTGCTTTCCTTCCGGGTAATTTGGATGCTCCCCGGCGACGAGATAGTTGAATAGCAGCTTGGAAGCCTCAGGTCCAAGTTGCTGATACAATATTTTGCTCTTTTCGGACAGGTCAATTAACGGAACATTATTTTCCCTGGCAACGTCTCTTACTATTTGAGCATATACGGCATGCGTTTCCTGGATATGACCGGTGCTATCAAATTTTCTCCTGGCCACGGGTGTGATCAGAACAGGATTGCCTTTTTTACTCCTTGTGTCGGTAATATATTTTATAAGGTTGGTCCTAAAATCTTTTTCCGGCACATAACTTTTCTTAGACGGCACTTCATCATTATGTCCGAATTGAATGAATACATAGTCTCCTACCTGCATATTTTTTACCACAGGATCCCATCTTTTTTCTTCGATGAATGTTCTTGTACTGCGGCCATTCATTGCGCGGTTATCCACGGTTACCGTTGAATCCCAGAAAAACACAAATGGCATTCCCCAGCCTGTTTCAGGATAGGCTTTTGTTTCTTTAACGCTCATAGTAGAATCGCCGATCAGCCATACAGTGATGTTTTCCTTTGGTGACCATGTAAACGCCATCATGGTGCACAGGATAGTAAATAATTTCAATGTCATATCTTATTCCTGGAGTTGTATTAGTGTCACCTTAATGTTCGTCGTGTTCCAAAATTTTGGAGCACAAAGAACACGAAGAACCACGAAGGATACGAAGTTTTATCGCAATCTTTAAAAGGCTTCCATGACCCCTTTAGCAAATTCTTTTTTCTTTGTGTCAGCTTTGTGGCCCTCGTATTCCAAAAATTCTGGAGCACAAAGGAGTTTACATTTCTATTTGTCCCGGGTCAAACTATTTATATATACTTCAATATTAGTATAACGCTTATCTATTTTATATCCGGAACTATCACTGTCATCGTTTTGATTTAAACCATTCTTTTTTTCCCATTCATCCGGCATGCCATCTTTATCGGTATCCGTTAATCCAGGTAATGATTTCAGGAACGGCCATGCATTTATTGTCAATTCATACTCCGTTCCGTGAGGAAAGCCTCCCTGCACATCGACAAGTTTGCCTGTCCTGTTTTTCACGTTATTGATGATACGTTGATCCAATGTATCTCTCGAAGGCAAACTGCACCCGGCTTTTTCCAGAACCGACAAGTATGCTTCCTTTGCCGATTGCACATTTATGTCTTCACCGGAATGTGGCTCATCGATCACCGCCTGTTTCTTATCTGCTTCTGTGCCGTTATTACCCATGTGAATCCCTTTCCAGTTGTTTTCAGAAACCTCAGGAGCCTCGTCTACATAATTCCCATTTACATGCCATTTACCAAAAGGGATAAATGGAGATTCTCTTTTGCCGGGGTTAACAATTCTGAACTTCACCGAATTACTTGTAGAAGGGCCGTATTTGAAATAGTTATTTACAATATTATAATTACCTCCTTCGCCGGCATAAATATTATTGCTTCCCCAGTTGTAGATCACGTTATTCCGGTAATCACAATTTTCTTCCGGCGCATTTCTTATACCATCAAACCTGGGGTTCCGGTTGTTGCAATGCGCAAATAAATTATGGTGCGCTGAAAGATGCCTGCCGCCCCATATTCCACCATAACCATGATGCTCGTAATCCTTATCCCCCGTTTCGAAGTGGTAGGAATAATTAAGCGGTTCCGAAATCAGGTTCCATTGCAACGTAGTGCTATCACCTGCGTACACGGAAAAAACTTCATCTGTACTCCAACTCATGCTGCAATGGTCTATGATGATATTCTTTCTTCTTACTCCACCAAATGCATCATCACCGCCATTACCATCCACCATTCCGCCTTTCTGGTATTTATCACCCATGCGAAGGCGGATATATCTTACAACAATATTATCTCCTCCCAAACTAACCGAATTGTCGGCAAGACAAATACCATCACCTGGTGCAGTCTGTCCTGCTATCGTGCAATCGGCTTTAATATTTAATTTGGTTTCAAGATGAATAGTTCCTGATACAGCAAAAACGATGATACGTTTTCCTTTCGCTTCTGCTGCATCACGAAAACTGCCGGGGCCCTTATCATTCAGGTTGGAGACGATAAAAACTTTTCCTCCTCTTCCGCCACTTGTGTATTTGCCAAATCCTTCTGCACCGGGAAACGCAACTGCCCTGTCATTTGCATTCGTTGTTTGCATCAATTGGGTTTGCGAATGACAAGAGAATAAAACAATGTTCAGCGCTATCACCAGGAGAAAGTTCTTCATCAATTATTTTTCATATTTAATCAGCAGTCGTTGCTGGCAAATAGAAGGCTGCCTTGAATAAGCAGCCTTCTATTTAGTGGTTTAATATTATATTTCAATAGCCGGGATTCTGTTTCAGGTTAACATTCGCATCTCTCGCCGGTTGTGGTATTGGCATGAGTTCTCCTTTTCCTGTAATAAAGCCGGTGGCATATCGATCTGCTGATGTAGTACCCACTGAATTCCTTGGTGCTGCTGTTGTTGGCAAGGCGATCCATGTAAGCCTTGTAGTACCTGCCGGCGTACCTGATGGAGCTGGCGTGTAAAATGAGTTCGCCCAAATACTTGCATCATCTGCAGTACTTCCGGTTTTTAGAAGCATGGCAACAGGTAATGTGTTTGTTAATGCATAAGGAGGTGGAGGCGCCATATACGTTGGTGCAACCATCGCAGATGCAACAGCAAGCCGGTTAAGATTGGCCTTGGTTTCCGCTATAGATGTAGCCAATAGGTTCCACCGGATAAGATCATATTTCCTGATGCCCTCGCCGCCTAACTCCAATGCCCTTTCGCGAACAACAGCTTTAAAGAAATCTGCTTTGGATAATCCAGCCGGAACGTCAACGGCAGGATCAGCCGTACCCACCGGTTTTCCAAATCCTCTTCTTCTTACCATATTCAAAGCGTTATATGCCCCGGCAGTGGGCCCATTGATTTCATTCTCTGCTTCCGCAAACATTAAAAGAACATCAGCATACCGGAGTATCTGCCATTTTAAACTAAAATATTGCACGGCATCAGTTGGAGAAACAACAGGATTAGTGATCCAATCCCTCCTGTATTTACCATCATTGAGAGAGACCAGTGCCTGCGTCCCTGGAGTAATTTTTGTAATACCATCCACAGCAACAAAATAGGTGGCAATCGTTACATCTCTTCGTCTGTCTGTTGAGTCAAACAAATAAAAATAGGTGGGCAGTGGATTAACGCTGCTGTTACCAAGATTATTTACCCTGGGTCCATTATAATAACCAAGCTTGGTATCTTCTGCTCCTGTTCTTCCGATGGCACTGGCCTGGAACATCAATTCACCTTGTGGATCTGCAACTGCATGAGCACCCACCTGGCCCTTCCAAAGCGCTTTGTAGTCTGGATTCAATGCATGTTGCCCGGAAGTTATGATGTCATTGCATTCATCCCTGGCGATCTGGTAATATGATTGGTAATTGGAGCCGCGTTGCATACCACCCGTTTGTCTTAAAGCATATCCGCCTCTAAATAATGCAATCCTTGCTCTTAATGCTTTTATAGCTCCTTTTGTAATTCTTTCATCGGCGGGATCACCAATTCCCGGGATATCATTGCGCCAGGGAACAAGGTCCTCAGCTTCCTTAAGATCAGCGATCAACTGATCATATAATGAATCGCTGCCTACCCTGGAAGGAAAAGGGTTCTCTGATGCAAGAGCATATGCCGGTTTAAAATGTGCGGGAAGATCTCCCCAGTTGCGGATAGCTTCAAAATAGAACTGCGCTCTCAGCGTCAAGGCTTCACCATGCATTCTTTTCAATTGTGTGGACCCTGCATATTGTGACATCGCGGGAATATTGTCAATACAAATGTTGGCATATTCAATTCCCTGGAAAAGCTGGTTGAAGGGATTGGTTAATTGTGCATTTGTCGGAACGGCAGAATACCGCGCAATATCTCTCCGGTCATTATCGGAAGCCCCGGTTGGTCCCTGCATTTCATCATTATCGACCGGGTAATATAAACTGAGCCGTATACCATAGGCGGCATCACCGACAAGCCGGCTGTACACACCCGCCAATGCTTTATAAGCTCCTGGCACATCTGCAAACACTTTGTCGGATCCGACTTCGGTAATAGGTGTTTGATTCAAATATTTCTTACACCCACCGGCCAACAACAATATGCAAACGATAATTGCGATGTTTAGTTTATTAAAGTACTTGTTCATATTGCAAGTTTTTTATTTTTTATCTGAATGTTGCATTGATGCCAAAAATAAAGCTACGACTCTTCGGGTAGGCCGAGTAATCAAGGCCCGGTGTCAATGGATTGCTTCTTACGCTCACTTCCGGGTCATAACCTGAATAGTTTGTAATGATAGCCAAGTTATTTGCTGTAAAATACAAACGGATCCTTTCCATTTTCAGCGCATTGACGGCTTTTGCAGGAAAAGTATATCCCAGGGTCACATTATTCAACCGTAGAAAGGAACCATCTTCAATAGCCCATGAATGAGGGTAAAACGCTCCCGCACCCCTTACTGGTTGCCACATCTTAGCATTGGCGTTCATCGCTCCCAATACATCCGGTGGGGGACCAAACGCATATACTTTTGGCACCCCGCCAACAGCAGGAATTGTAAGCGTCTGCGCTGATTGAACTGTAATGCCATTCTCATCAACAATTCTCCAGCGATCTTTCATCAATTCCAGCATGTTGGAATTATTTGTGTATCCATTTGTGAATTCAATTTTATTGGCATTGTATATATCATTGCCATAAGAAAAGTTCACAAAAATGCTGGCATCCCAGTTCCTGAACGTAAACTGCTGATTCAGGCCGCCGGTAAACTTAGGAGTGGGATCACCAATGATCGTCTTATCTAAATCATCAACCACTCCGTCAGGCGTGCCATTGGGACCGCTGATATCTTTATATCTCAATCCACCAGGGACAGAACCGCCGGTAATTTTATACATATCTGCAATACCCGCTTTTAATGTATACATTCTTGTTGCGGCATCATAAGTAAAATCATTAACTGTATAAAAACCGTCAGTCACCCAGCCATAAAAAGATCCAATCGAATACCCAATCTTTTCTATGTAGTCCACGGGCTGGCCCGAGACACCCCAGCTCGCTGCAGGAGAAAATGATGTCTGGTTGAGACCCAGGGCTTCTACCTTATTTTTATTGAAGGATATGTTGAAATTAGCGTTCCAGCTGAAATCTCTTTTACGCACAATACCTGCGTTCAATTGAAACTCTATTCCTGTATTGGAGGTTTTGCCTACGTTTTGAAATTGTGTAGCATACCCATACGTTGAAGCAACGGGCACATTCAGCAACAGGTCTTTTGACTTGTTAATATAATAATCAATACTCAAATCAATTCTCCGGTTAAGAAAGCTCATATCAACTCCGAAATTCTGGTTGACAGTAGATTCCCATTTCAAATTTACATTTACTAATGAAGGAGAATAATAAGCCAGGACGGCGCTATTATTTATACCATAATAGTAACGGCCATCGTTTGCAAAGGTGGTAAGGAACAGGTAGTCATTGATCCGGTTGTTACCCACCGTGCCAAAACCTATCCTGAATTTAAGATCATTAAAGAACGTTACGTCTTCCATGAACTTTTCATTCTTAATCCGCCATCCAATGGCACCTGAAGGGAAATATCCCCATTGTTTACCGGGAGCAAATTTTGACGCACCATCAGCACGTATCTTGAATCCAAAAGAATATTTGTCCATCAACGTGTAATCAACGCTGCCGAAGAAAGATAAATTGGTATACCTTGTCTTTCCCAGCTTTGGATAACCTGTAAATGGTACTCCAAGATCAGTTTTATTAAATGCTGCGGTAGGCGAAGTAAAAGCAGGGTAATTCCGGAAAAGACTCGAGTGACTCTCTGTTCTGAGGTCATAGGTTTCCTCACCAATATAAACGAGTAAATCATGCTTGCCTTTGAACTTATTGACTGTATAGGTCAATACGTTTGAATTCGTGTATGTGGTCTTAGTTACCGTATCGAGACCAGCAATAGGTTTTGCCGCACCGGTTATGATAGAATAGGGCGTGATCGAATCGCTAAATTGCCGGTCGATAAAATGATTCCGGTCATAACCAAACGTTGATTTAAAACTAAGGTTCTTTGTGATATTAATAGTCAAATACGCCGAACCAAAAAATGCACTCGTGGATTTTGATCTGTATTCAGCGCTGGCGAGACGCACAGGGTTCACAAGACCCAATCCATTTCCCGGGTTCGGATCAGCGATCGGATCCACATCGTCTATATCTTGACCTGTTGACAGGAATGGCCGGTATTTAACTGCATTGCGAAGGCGATTATATGAAGTGCCTTTTGTATCGGAAACCCCTGCACCGAATACTGTTTGGTTTGTATACCGGGTGCTGCCTCCAAGTTTTATATTATTGGTTATTTTATACTCCCCTTTGAAATTGAAAATATATCTCCTGTAGCTTGAATTAAGGACTACTGCTTTATCCCCATTGTATGTATAGCCCAGGTTGTAAAGAAACTTATTATTTCCCCCGTTTAGTGAGAGATTATAGGTTTGCACAGACCCGGTTCTGCCAAAGGATTCGTCCTGCCAGTTAACCTTATCCATTTCCTGGTATTGGTACAACGAGGCCCATGTCGGGCCAAAGTTGTTAACAAAAGATGTACTGTCTGCAGAGCTGCCTCTTGATCTTTCAAACTGGTAAACAACATAATCATAAGGATCCAGGACATCCAGTGTTTTGGCAAGTTCCTTCCATCCCATAAAGCCATTAAAGTTCACTTTCGGTTTGCCTGGTTTCCCGCTTTTAGTCGTAATAACGATCACCCCATTTGCACCTCTTGCTCCATAAATCGCAGTCGCTGCTGCATCCTTTAGAACATCAATTGATTGAATGTCCTGAGGGGAAATCGTTGAAAGGGCATTTTCCATTTGCACTCCATCGATAACATACAACGGCGAATTATCACCGGTAATTGACATCCCGCCACGGACCCTGATTCTTATATCCGCATCCGGGGAACCTTCAGAGGTGGTGGCTGTTACCCCGGCCAGCCTTCCGTTCAATGCTTCTGCAGAGGAATTGATGGGTATATCCTTCAAATCCTTTGCGCCAATAGATGACACGGAAGCCAAAAGGTTTTTTCTTTTTACGGAGGTATAACCGACCACTACGACATCTTCTCCCAGTTTTGCTTCCTGTGTCATGACTACATTCACTTCAGTCTTGCCACCAATACCCGCTTCATATGCTACATATCCGACTGAAGTAAAAACCAGGGTAGTTGAATTGTTATTTACAGTAATGCGATAATTCCCCTGCGCATCTGTCACCGTTACTGTCCTGGTACCTTTCAATGTCACGGTGATACCCGGCAAAGGTTGATTGTTCTCCGACGAAGTTACCTTGCCGGTGATTTCTTTTGTCTGCGCATAGAGCTGATTGGTGAAAGAGCAGGCAACAAGTAATAAGATGCCCGCCATAATTACTGTTTTCAAAGTGGTTGTCATAATGCAGTTTTTAGATATAGCTTGTTAAACCTATTAATGATCAAAGCAGCATTTCACTGCCCTGTTTATAATTCATAAATCGCTGACAGTTCCGGAATATTGAAAACAAAACATGGTAAAAAAAATGCGGACACAGAAGAGAAAGAGAGGAGAACAGAACCTTTTATATCGGGTAACAAAACAAATTGGACAGTTGAATAGCAAAGCAATCTTTTCATTCCGCAAGCATTTTTTTTAGGCAATTCCATCCAAAAGGACGAATCTATCAGTGGTCTCCGCTGAAACCAGTAACAAGTCTAAGCAGAACTTGTGTCCTACAGAACGTTTTGACC
>JANWHX010000335.1 GCA_025450235.1 Chitinophagaceae bacterium
AAAAAGCGATCGAATTAATGAAGGCAGCTGCCGATATGGAAGACGCGACGGCAAAACATCCCGTTACACCTTGTGCCGTAATTCCTGCCCGCGAGTTACTGGGTGACATGTTCCTGGAAATGAACAAGCCAGCCTTGGCTGCCGAAGCATTTGAACTTGATCTGAAAACTAATCCTAATCGTCTGAATGCGATTCGTGGCTTGTCTATTGCAGCTCAGCGATCAGGCAAGAAAGGGCAATCAAATTTGCTAAGCAGGAATTGAGCGGGAAACTGGCAAGGTTTTTTGTCTCCTGAAGTAGTGCGTATTTATTAATTCATTAAACTATTTTTTATGCGCTGGACGGGTGGCAGGGAAAGTTCAAATGTAGATGATCGCCGTGGCCTTTCTACCGGTGGTGTTGTTGCGGGCGGGGGTATCATCGCCGTCATTGCTTTCCTGCTTAATATGTTTTTAGGAGGCGGAACTGACGACGGATCTAGCCCCATTCAGATTCCTGCTCAAAGCCAGGAAATGACCGCGGAAGAAAAGGCGGCTGATGATGAACGGGCAAAATTTGTAAAAGTAGTGCTAGGATATACTGAGGATGTCTGGGGTGAATTATTTTCTCAGCAGGGGAAACAATATCAGCAACCCACCCTGGTTCTTTTCCGAAACCGTGTGCAGTCGGCCTGTGGATTAGCAAGCTCGGCGTCCGGTCCATTTTATTGTCCCGGTGACCGCGAACTCTATATTGATCTTTCCTTTTATGAGGAACTAAGTAACCGTTTCAAAGCGCCTGGTGATTTTGCCATGGCCTATGTCATCGCACATGAAGTGGGACATCACGTACAAAAGCTCCTGGGCGTTGCTGATAAAGTGGCAAACTTACGCCAGCAATTAAGCGAAGAAGAGTACAATAAATATTCCGTGATGATGGAATTACAGGCTGATTTTTTTGCCGGCGTATGGGCACATCACGCACAACAGATGAAAAACATCCTTGAAGAAGGAGATATAAATGAAGCATTAAATGCAGCTGAATCAATCGGTGATGACCGGCTTCAGAAGCAATCACAAGGTTATGTGGTACCGGAATCATTTACACACGGCACCTCTGATCAACGGTATTACTGGTTTAAAAAAGGATTTGATACAGGTGATATCAGCCAGGGTGATACTTTTCGTGATCCCTCATTAAAGTAATAACAGAAATCACTTTTCCAGGTGGCCGGACAAATTTCAACTCCCGTCATGGCATTTGCATTCTTGCAACCGATCGCTTTTAACGTCGCGTAACAGTCTTGATGTCCGTTCATACTATTTCCAGTTGAATTTTATGAGCAAATCGTTAATTTGAGATACAACCCTTTTTTTTATGAAGAAGATATTTGCCGTAGTGTTTATCATTTTTTCAAAAATTTCCCTTCTTTGCGCCTGCACTACTTTTTTTATGAATAAAAACGGGCAGCTCATCTTTGGCCGCAACTATGACTGGGTTACCGACGCGGGAATGGTTTGTACAAATCTTAAGGGATTATTCAAAACGTCGATGAAAGAAGAAGGTGGTGAAACAATCAACTGGGTGTCGCGGTATGGCAGCATCAGTTTTAACCAATATGGCAAGGAATTTCCAACAGGAGGAATGAATGAGAAAGGATTGGTAGTAGAATTAATGTGGCTCGATGGCACAAAATATCCGGCGGTGGACAAGAGGCCTGCTGTCGGCGTGCTGCAATGGATACAATACCAATTAGACAATTGTGCAACCATTGAAGACGTAATCGCCACTGATAAGAAATTGCGAATTGCTTCAGCCGGCAATCCTCCCCTGCACTATCTCGTGGCTGATGCCAATGGACGTGCAGCCACTATCGAATTCCTGGAAGGTAAAATGGTTATACACCAGGACAAGGATCTTTCATTGGCCGTTCTGACAAACAGTAAATATGATGAGTCTTTAAACTCATTTAATAATTCTTCAACACATGGAAATAATTCACTGGAACGATTTGGGCAGGCTTGCAAAATGATACAACAACTTAACACCTCCACGAAACCGCTGGTTGACTACGCGTTCGATATTCTTTCAAAAGTATCGCAAGGCAACTTCACCAAATGGAGTATCGTGTATGATATCACAAATAAGACCATCCGGTTCCGGACGAATCGTTTCAAAGAGATCAAAACGCTGAGCTTTTCATTGTTCGATTTTAGCTGTACATCCACGGCTAAAGTATGGGACATGAACCAAACAGCCACGGGCAATATCAATCAACTTTTCGAAAACTTCACTACGGCAATTAATAAACGCATTATTGAAACTGCCGCAAAGGAAAGCAGCAGCGAGGTCGCTATCAGTAAGGAAAGCCAGGAAGCTTTGTCGAAATACCCGGAGGGAATAAAGTGCCATTAGTAATGGTCAGTATCTGATAAAAAGAAATTGAATTTTAAAGGGCAGATTGTTTTTATTCTTGTTTGAGTAAATTCCAAATTCCAAGAAACAAGAACGAAATAAAAATCAAATAGTAAATTAAAAAAACTCGCGTTCTTTCAATTGAATAGATAATTCAAATAGTCCCGCATCCTATTTTAATTTAAATTTTTCTCCTGGTTATTTGGGGCTTGTATCTTGGATTCTTGGTGCTTTAAATGAAATTTTGGATGACAAAACCTGAACTTTTCCAACAGTTAACATTTTCTTTTCATACCGCTTTGTAATTTCAGATATACAATTCCACGTGAACTCTTTTCCCTTCCTTATGCAATAACTCCCTTTCTGCATCTGATTTGTAAACTTTAAACCTATAGCCATGAGAAAGCTAAGCCTTCTCCTGCTCTGCCTTGCAGTGAGTTTTATTTTATTGTCCGCACTAATCGTTGCCCGAAGTTCATTTGGTCATAGTAAGCGATCATTTACTGATACTATGTCCGGAAAAGACATTCGCCAGGAGATTGTCGCCCTGAATAGTAACGAAAAGATGAAGCCAACGAAGGCATTCAGGAGCGGGCATGTATCTTCAGCCAGCTTAACCAACTATTTCCATAAAACAGAAAATGGATATTATATTCAATTGCCAGCTGAAACAATGGTTCCGACCCCGGCAATCATTGATGGAAATATTTTCTTAAGCGGTGGATTCGGAAGCAAACAGTATTATAGTTTCGAATCAACGTCGGGAAAAATTAAATGGGCAATTGATCTCGACGATGATGGACCTTCTTCCCCGGCGATTGAGGATGGGATCATTGTTTTTAACACAGAATCCTGCACAATATTCGCCTGCGACCTGGTAACGGGCAAAATGATTTGGTCCTATTACCTCGGCGATCCCCTGATGTCAATGCCATCTATTGCAAATGGAATAGTTTTTACTTCTTATCCCGCACATTATGCGGCAGATTTTCAAGGAACAAGGAATGATTCATTGAAAGTCTGGCCTACACACGTATTGATAGCAATTGATTTGAAAACCGGCAATATTTTATGGCAAAAGTGGATTGATAGCGATATTATGTCTGCTCCCGTCGCTAAAAATGAACTCTTGTACGTCACCACATTCTCGGGAGCCGTGTATAAGATAAACCAAAAGTCAGGTGATATCCTGGAGGCAAGGGCAATGAGAGCTACTTCGATACCCGTGTTCTCCTCCGACAATGAAGTAATAGTGAGTCAACGTACAGACACGAAAAATGACAGCGTGGTCTCGGAATCTATTGCCTATGGAATTGGAAGTAAATCGAGAACCACCTTTAGCAAGAAAGCCCACTACCTCGACAAAAAAGTGCAATCAAAGTCCAATCTAAAAAGCTATTCAATGAAGATGGATGCAGGAAATGGCTTTGCAACTGGTGCGCCCACCACCTCAAATTGGATGGCTGCAGAACTTAATATAGGTTATTCAAACGTTTCTTCGCTGCAATCTTTCCAGGGTTCAAGAGGGTTGTATATAAAAAACAGATTGTATAACACTATGGGGGACGAAATTATTTGCACCAATGACGCCGGAGACGTTAAATGGAAATATAATTTACAAGGGGATCTGAAAAATGAAGGCGGTTTTATGGGAACACCTCCTATTTATTGCAATGGATTCATCATCGTGGCGACTTTCACCGGCGAGGTTCTTATTTTGAATGAAAAAGACGGTAGAGTCTTCAGCAAATATGAGATCAAAAACCCAGTCAGGTACCAGCCGGTAGTTGACAAAGGATGGATTTATGTTACCACGGCCAATGGGAGGTTGTATGCAATTGATACGGGAAACCCCTCTATCACCGGGTGGAATATGTGGGGAGCCAATGCGGCCAGGAATAATGTCAATTAAGAGAAAATCAAATAAGTGAAATCGCTGCCTATTGACGTGGAGATTTAAAAAAACCGCGTAGTTTTCTACCCGGTTTGCCTTATTCAATAGTAAAATAAAAAAGGCTGTCACTAATGTTCTGACAGCCTTTCTATATTTAACTTTTTATGCCTCTTTTCTTTCTCCACCTTTTAATAATGCCACCAATAAAAGAATAAACACTGCTCCTCCTACGATCCAAATCCATGGCTGTTGATACCACTCAGATTCCTTTTTTACGTTAATATCCACATCTAACCCCTTATCCTGTGCAAAGGTTACAGCCGAAATTAAACTCGTCATAAGAAGTAAAGAGACCGATCTGATTAATTTGTTCATAATTCCATTTTTTAGTTGCGTAATGAATTGTTAACCGCTACGTCGCAAAAGAGCTGTTATATATTTCGCGCACGGCCACCCATTAACAGCGAAACAACGAATAGAACTAAAAAGACAAAAAACAGGATCTTTGCAATACCCGCCGCACCAGCGGCAATACCACCAAATCCAAATATTGCGGCTACTATAGCAACTATCAGGAAAATAACTGTCCAGCGTAACATAGCATTAAATTTAAAGTTTAAAAATTTTGTTCGATCAATAGTTGAAATAACTATGCCAGATAATTTTCCTTTCTGGAACTGTGAATTAAAAAATCCTTTTTCGACTTGTTCAGGGGAATTTATTCTACAATAATTAGTGTCAGTGACGAATATTATACTTTGATGGCGAATGTTTGAAATCTATCATTTTATCATTAACATATATCAGCATCTTTTCCCTGCTGGTCTTTCGGCAAAACGCATAGGTTGGGCGATACTTGTACATAAACAAAGATAAAGAGTCGCCGCGCAAACCTGTTACTGACTGCACCCACTCTGCAGGAAAGCAACGATCAATATAGTATTCTTGTTCTTCCCTGATCAATCTTTTTTTCAAAAGGCGCTTTTGTCGGGATTCTTGCGAGAAATGACTTAAGGGACTCAATACAATACCAACCCCGCTTGAAGGGGTATTACGACCTGTAATGCCTGCTTGCTTCTCATAAATATAGCTGTAATAATTTCTCCGCGTCAGCGAATCTGCCTGGTAACTGCTGACTACTTTGACGGGGTTTAATAAAATGACCTGCTTATGTAACACAACATCATATTGTGTAAGCATCATCCAGTACACTACTGTTATCGAGTCCGGTTTGAACCCGGCGATTGAAAAAATAATCCTGTCTCCTTCTGTGGCATTGATCATATACCGGCCATCTGCAGCGGACCTGGCAGATTG
>JANWHX010000336.1 GCA_025450235.1 Chitinophagaceae bacterium
ACACTTTCATTGAACTTCTTGTTCTTTTTGAGGATGTTGATGCAGGTATGAACGATGATACGACGAACCCAGCCTTCAAATGCGCCGCGGTTCTCAAAAGTATGCATCTGTAAAAAGACCTTGATAAAGCCCTCCTGTAGCATATCCTCAGCATCCTCCCGGTTGTGTGCGTAACGATAGCAAACTGCCAGCATTTTAGAACTGTACCGGTTGTACAATTCGCGCTGAGCCAAAGCTTCATTATTCAAACAACCTCGTAATATGGCTTCCTCGGTCATGTTTCCTTCGGTTGCCTGTAATTTAGACATTTTTTCCATACGAATGCTGCATCAAAATGTAAAATTTAAACCGCCGGTTTCATATTTAAATGCAAAAACCGGTAATATTCTAGCTTTCGGTACGGGGTTAAACCAGGATTCAGATGAAGTTCAAAACTAATTTGCTTCGAATGGGAAGATGATATTGAAATAACGTATTTAAGAACCTCCTCAGTATGTATTTCTGTGATAATTCCTGGTTAAAAACCGGCCCTGAACCCTGCAATATAATTAGTTTCAGGAACAGAAAAACCAGACGCGAAATACGGGGAGTTTCTATCCAATATATTTCCACTCCGTATTGGACCTGAACGTTTTTATATACGTTTTAGTTGCCGCGCCAGTTTAAAGTGACCTATCGGAGCATGCCACCTGGTATGACATATTGCTGGTTGTCCCCGCCACCAGGTTATAGGTCAATGACATGATAATGGATGTAGACTATTTTTTCCTGATAAGGCTGTCTATTGGATATTTTGACTTCATCGTATCCATCACCGATTCGGCCCAGCGTATCAGTTTGCTTTTTTCAACTTCATCAAGTATTGCGTCTTTATGTATCCATGTGTATGAGTCTAAAGGCATGTGATTCTCTTTAACCATTTCGACGGTTTCTTCCATTTTATGATATTGATAGCGGAGATTACGGTGGGTATATTCATCGAAATTAAGATGTGCCTTACCTTCTTTGATATGGTTGGTAAGCCACCAGTCTACCGGTTGAATATTACTGTACCAGGGGTAATGGGTATTATTGCTGTGGCAATCATTACAAGCTTTCTGCAGGATTGGTTTTACATCTTCGGGAATTGCAAATGATTTCCCGATATAATTTGTTTGCTCACCACTTGCTTTGTTTGGTTTCGGGTGAATGAACTGGATGAGAATAAATGCGATAAGCAGGAATAACATTATTTTTTTGAACATAGTGGGAGTTTATACAAATCTAAGGCGTTAAGTGAAAAAAAAGAAGAGAGGGGAAACCTTCTTGATCATGTGGTTTTCCTGAATGATATGGGGTGAACTTTGCTCCACCATGAGAAACGTGTCAGTTAATTAAGATTTCACCCGTCATTTCTTTAGGAATGGGCAAGCGCATCATCGTCAAAATAGTAGGCGCAATATCTCCCAGTTTACCCGGTTTAATACTACCCTGCCATTTTTCATCGATGATAAACAGGGGAACGGGATTTAATGTGTGTGCGGTATTTGGAGAACCGTCCTCATTGATCATATAATCGGAATTGCCATGATCAGCTGTAAGAAAAATTGTGTACCCATTTCTTAATCCTGTCGTAACAACCCGCTCCACGCATTTGTCAACCGTTTCGGCCGCTTTTATAGCAGCGGTCCATACGCCGGTGTGTCCAACCATATCCGTGTTTGCATAATTCAGGCAAATAAAGTCTGCTGTCTTATTTTCGAGTTCGGGCAACAAAGCATCAGTTAATTCATACGCACTCATTTCAGGCTTGAGGTCATAGGTCGCGACTTTCGGGGAGGCCACTAATATTCTTTTTTCTCCATCAAAAGGAACCTCCCGTCCACCACTAAAGAAAAAAGTTACGTGCGGATATTTTTCAGTTTCAGCAATACGGATTTGTTTCAATTGCTGCTGCTGTAAGATTTCCCCAAGTGTGTTTTTCAGATCATCGTTTTGAAATATTACATTGACGTTTGTATAGCTGTGGTCATATTGCGTCATGGTCGTGTAATGCAATGAAATCTTACGCATATTAAATTCGGGAAGATCCAATTGTGTGAGAACCTGCGTTATTTCACGGCAACGGTCAGTTCTGAAATTAAAACATAGGACGGCATCTCCTTCCAGTATCGTCGCTAATGGTTGTTGTGCTTCGTCCAGGATAACGGTTGGCAGGATAAATTCGTCAGTAATATTATTTCGATATGAATTCTCTACCGCGGCAATGGCGTCAGTTGCTTTTTGACCAATCCCATTTACCATTGCATCGTAGGCCAGCTTTACCCTTTCCCATCGCTTATCCCTGTCCATTGCATAATACCGTCCGTTAACAGTAGCGATTTTGCCGACCGTTTCGTTTAAATGTTGTTGTAACTCTTTTATAAATCCTAAACCGCTTTTAGGATCACAATCGCGGCCGTCAGTAAAAGCATGTATATAGACATCCTTCAGCCCTTCGGTCTTACAAACGTCAATAATGTTCTTTAGGTGATTAATGTGAGAATGTACTCCCCCATTGCTTACAAGACCTAAAAGATGAAGTGGTCTGCTGTTTGACCTGGCATAACGAATCGAATTGAGAAACGTTTCATTCCGGGCCAGGGTACCGTCGCGGACGGCCACATTAATGCGTTGTAATTCCTGGTAAACGATGCGTCCTGCCCCTAAATTCAAATGACCTACTTCTGAATTTCCCATCTGCCCTTCCGGCAGGCCCACCAGTTCACCGCAAGTTGTTAAAGTAGTGTTGGGATACCTTGCATATAATGATCTAGTGAATGGAACATCAGCGTTTTGAATGGCGTCCGAGGATGCAACTTTACCCAATCCCCACCCGTCCATTATAATTAGAATGACCTTTTTTTGTGACATTGATTAACAAGAGTTTGTAAGCTTCGTATAAATACACTCATTTTCAGGGGGAATTGGGTTGTAAAACTACATTCAAATAATGTATTTGCGATAAGAAAGCTGTGAAAACGGGCGATTTTTGTACTTTAGTACAGCCGCCGAAAATGATAAAATGGTGTGGCACATTTTTAGATTAAACAACCTATGAAAAAAACAAAATTATGAAATCATTACTTACTTCTGTCCTGGTTGTTACAATGGTGATGATGTCATCATTTGCACAGCCAGGCACAATTGATGAAGTAATCGGGGCTTTGCGTTCCGGTGATGCTGATGGATTGTCAAGATATTTTGACGATAATGTTGAATTGACATTGCCGGTCAAAAGTGACAGCTACAGTAAAGCACAGGCCCAGGTGATCATCAAAGACTTTTTCGGGAATAACGGAGTAAAAGGATTTGAGCTGAAACATAAAGGGGATTCTCCCGGCGGACACTACTGCATCGGTACCCTGCAAACAAAATCCGGGAATTTCAGAGCACATGTATTTATGAAGGCAAAATCCGGAAAAGAAGTCGTTAAAGAAATACGATTCGCATCGATAGAATAATAATTGTTCGTAATTAATATTTACAGCCTTCCCGTTATCGGGAAGGCTTTTTTATTTTTGCTATATGACAAGTTTTGATGACAGGATAACACACCTGATCGACGAAGCCCTGAAAGAAGATGTGGGTGATGGCGATCATTCTACTCTTTCCTGTATCCCGGCTGATAAAAAAGGGAAAGCCGTATTAAAGATCAAAGAAGACGGGATATTGGCGGGCATGGAAATCGCAAGGAAGATCTTTCAATATAAAGAAAAAGAAAGCATTTTTACTGCTTTTAAAAAAGATGGCGAATTTATAAAAAATGGTGAACAAGCGTTTGAAATCAACGCTTCAATACACACTATTTTGGAATGTGAACGGTTAGTATTGAATTGTATGCAGCGAATGAGTGGAATAGCTACCCTGACAAAAATGTATGCTGATAAATTACAGGGATATAAGACCAGGCTGCTGGATACAAGAAAGACCACGCCGAATTTTCGTTTGCTGGAAAAAGAAGCTGTTAGGATCGGGGGAGGTGTGAATCACCGCTTTGGATTGTTTGACATGATCATGCTCAAGGATAATCATATCGATTTTTGTGGGGGTATTGAAAAAACGATACATCAGGCGGGTGAATATGTAAAGATGAAGAAGCCGGGCCTGAAGATCGAAATAGAAACGAGAAATATTGAAGATGTAAGAAAAGTAATTGCGTCCGGGAAAGGTAAAGTATTCCGGATCATGCTTGATAATTTCAAACCGGGTCAAATAACAGAAGCTTTAAACCTTTTGAAAGCTGACCCGTTGGGCATTGGGTTTGAAACCGAAGCCAGTGGCGGAATCAATCTCAATAACATACAGGAATATGCAGAAACCGGAGTTGACTATGTAAGTGTGGGAGCGTTAATTCACCAGGCAAGAAGCCTTGACATGAGCCTTAAAGCAGTTATTAATAACTCATAAAGATGAGCAAGAAGAATAAACCTGATAGCAGGGGATATGTATATAGTACGGACCCTGATTTTTCTTTCAAAGAAGAAGCAGCCAATACGGAGACATTATTACCCGGCCAGCAAAAACTTAGAGTAAGATTAGAAACAAGGCATCGTGCAGGAAAGGCCGCCACATTAATTTATGGATTCATTGGCCAGGAAAATGATCTTGAAGAGTTGGGAAAAAAGCTTAAGGGTTTTTGTGGCACCGGCGGGTCCGTCAAAGACGGTGAAGTTATTATCCAGGGTGATCAAAGAGAAAAAGTGATGCAATGGCTGATGAAAAACGGGTACGCAAATTCAAAGAAAGCAGGATAAAGATGGCATGGCTGTTATGTATTATAGGGATCTTATTTTGCTTCGCAGGGGCTTATCATTTTAAAAGCAATGTTTTTGAAGAAGATAAAAGTGTCCGGCCTTCTGTTTACGTGATGCTTATGGGTATAATATTAATTTCCATCGGTACCGCGAAATACTTTGGAATAATAAGTTAAACCTCCAACCTCAACCTCAACCTCAACCTCCAACCATTAACCTACTGCCCCTGTGCTAAACTATACGCTTTCTTATCACCCCATTTATTCAATAATTCCAACGAACATATTTTAAAATTACCACTCAAGCTCACGTACAAACCAATTATATCCTGCTGGTTAAGAGGGGAACCATCAATACTTTCAAAACGCACATTATATTGATTGACAAGATTAGTAAATACTGAACCAGTCGGCCATACCTGTGTACCGCGGTTACTTACACTGAGTATATTAAACTTTACACCGCCATGCCGCTGGCATTTATGGGCAATCACTTCAGGCTGCTCATCACTTTCAATAAACATATCAACACCGGCAATAGTTTCATTTTCCATTTCCTGCGACACCATCATTGGGTTTCTATCCAATTTAAAATGGGTAGGCGTTGCCGGCATATTAGGCAATAAAGGTTTTGGATTCATTTTAGGGTCTTTACCAAAATTGGCAACGATCGCTTCAGCAAACTGGGTCGTGTTCAATGATGGTTTACTCTTATCTCCAAAATCACCGGTGTGAATACCCTGTTCTAATGTATAAAGCAAAGCATTTTCTATAATTGCGGCGTTTTGCATTAAACCTAAATGGCGCAACATCGCTATTCCGCTTAACAAAAGTGCAGTAGGATTGGCGATATTCTTGCCTGCAATATCTGGTGCCGTACCATGCACAGCCTCAAATATGCAGATGTGATCACCAATATTGGCCGAAGGTGCAAAACCAAGACCCCCGACGAGACCAGCACAGAGATCAGAAACAATATCACCCTGCAAATTGGTAAGAACAATCACATCAAATGTATCAGGTCTTGTTACCAGTTTCATACATAGGTCATCCACAATCACATCGTCTGATTTCAATTCAGGGTATTCTTTGGCCACCTCATAGAAGCACTCTAAGAATAAACCATCCGTGATCTTCATGATGTTTGCTTTATGACCACAGGTTACTCTTATGGCATTTTTCTTTTTTGCCATTTCAAATGCATACTTGATCAGCTGCAAACTTCCGGGGCGAGTAATAAAGCGACGGCTCAATGCAACATCATGCGTTAGCATATGTTCAATTCCGCCATAAGTATCTTCGATGTTTTCACGAACAACAGTGATGTCAATAGGAATTCCTGCCTTGCTGAAAACCGTGTCCACACCATGAAGTGTCTGGAAGACCCTTTTATTTGCATAGGTGTTCCAGGTCTTGCGGGCGGTTACATTCACGCTTTTGACACCCTTACCTTTGGGCGTTTCCATCGGTCCCTTGAATAAAATGCCCAGGTTTTCGATCGTAATTTTCGCATCCGGGGTCATGCCATTGGAAAAACCCTTATCAAAAACCCATTTCCCCATGTCTACGTAATCATACGATAAGGGAACTTTATTAGCCTGAAAGACACTGAGTACCGCGTCCATTATTTCCGGGCCAATCCCATCACCTTTTGCAACTGCTATTTTCATAATTATACTTAACTTGTGTATTAAGGCATCAAAAATAATTAGGATTTACAGACTTCATTGTTTTTCTTTACTTTTACTAAAAGCCATTTTATGAGCAGCATTATCTCCGAAGGTGTACAGGTTAGTGTTGTTACTTTTTATCAACCTGACTACAGTAACCCGATACAATCGGAGTTCATGTTTGCTTATCGCATCACATTAGAAAATCATAATTCATTCCCGATAAAATTACACCGTCGTAACTGGCAGATATTTGACAGCAATGGAACACATCGTGAAGTAGAAGGTGAAGGTGTTGTAGGTGTTCAGCCTATTTTAAAACCAGGTGAAAGCTATCAATATGTCAGCGGTTGCAATCTTCGCACGGAGATGGGAAAGATGAAAGGAACATATCAAATGGAAAACCTCAACAATAAAATAATGTTTGAGGTTGACATCCCAGCGTTTGAAATGATTGTTCCGATGAAGTATAATTGATCAGAAATCCGAAATTCGAATTTTAATTCTTTCCGATTTCTCACTTCGGCTTATATTTCGCTTCGTCCAGGATCTTCTTCGTTGTGCTTTTCATTACTTCTTCAGCCTTCAGACCCGGATTGTTATCAGCATATTTCTTTA
>JANWHX010000337.1 GCA_025450235.1 Chitinophagaceae bacterium
CCAAACGAAATAAAATGTCCATGCTGAAATGAAATCCGTCTTCTAATTCGACCACCGATGTGATGTCCCAAAGTCTGATATCTCCATTCTCCTGGCGAAGGCAAATAGTTGCTGCGCCAATACCGGGGATTTTTAATGTCCCCAATTCATTTCGTAACGTGTTAACTACATTAATGATCTCCTCAGATTTATGCATGGCCAGAGCCTTTGCCCTTACTCTTTCTACAGCAGCTTCAATTTCCAATTGCCGGTTCTTATTTTCAAGTTCAATCGTTCTTCTTTTCACTGCATCGCGCAGCTGCAGGTTTTCTGCCTTTATCTTTTCTGTATTGACCTGTTCGCCTTCTTCTGTTTTGGAATCGGGAAAAGATCCATGCTGGTGAATCACTTTCCATTTATGGTTTTTTTTATGAAAAAGACTTGAAATGCGCGCAGGACCATAAAAAGTCCATTGATTATCTATCAATACATAAAAATCTGATTGCTCATTAACCATAACGCCTTTGTCAACCGGCATCACGCTGATTTTTCTGTTTCGAAATTCTGCCTTCCCTGTTATCTGTTCGGCTGTACTTTTATAATACTTAACAGCCGATTTTTTACTGCTAAATATTTCTCCGGCAGCAGAACCAATAATATGGCAGTTCTCATCCAGCATAGAAGCAAAGACCCGCATATCCCCTTTGAGATAAGCGTCCCAAATTGCATTGTACGCATTCACGATTTCTGCTTCCAGTTTTTTAGTAAGTTTCATTTCATATACTGTTAGCCGGCAGGATAATAATAAACCTTGACCCCTCCCCTTCTTTTGTTTCTACTCTCAATTCGCCTCCGTGTCCTTTTGTAATAATATCATAGCTCAGGCTCAGACCCAGCCCCGTTCCCTGCCCGGTCGGCTTAGTGGTAAAGAAAGGTTGAAAGATCTTATCCAGTATTTTTTGAGGAATGCCGCTGCCATTGTCCCGAACAGAAATCAAGGTCCCCCCACCCCCCGAAGGAGGGATTTTGGAAGTCTTCACTATTACAGTGGGTTCATAGTTATCATCACTCTGCTTCTTTTTTTCTGTGACAGCGTAAAAGGCATTGGTAATTAAATTTAAAATTACTCTTCCAATATCCTGTGGAATGATGTTGATGCTGCCAACGCTTTCATCAAAATCAGTTTTTATCGTTGCATTAAACGAGTTGTCTTTAGCCCGCAGGCCATGATAAGCCAATCTTAAATATTCATCGACCAATGCATTGATATCAGTGGGCTCTTTTTGCCCGCTGCTGCTGCGACTGTGCTGCAACATACCTTTTACTATGGCGCCGGCTCTTTTGCCGTGGTGATTTATTTTTTGTTCATTGTCCTTAATGTCTTTTGCAATGGATTTTACCTCATCAAGATTTCCTTTATTAACCTCTTGTTCTAACTCTTCTATCAATTCAGTATTTACTTCCGAAAAATTATTAACGAAGTTCAATGGATTTTGAATTTCATGGGCAATGCCTGCTGTGAGTTCTCCCAAGGAAGCCATTTTTTCGGATTGTACGAGTTGGTCCTGCGCTGACTTTAGATTTTGCAGCGTCTTTTTCAATACAGCATTGGTTTTTCTTTTTCGCACATTGCTCCAATAAAGAATGCCGGCGATAACGGCTATCGCTGCCAAACCGGCGACTAATCCATACATCCGCAAGCGGGCCTTGCTTTTCTGTTTTTCATTAGCCAGCTCCTGTTGTCTTGTTTGTTCATTGAACTCCAGGTTTTGAAACTGCCTGCTGTTCTCCGTGGTTTGTAAGCTGTCTTTTATCACATTAGCCATTGACAAATAGAAGTAAGCGCTGTCGTATTGATGGCTCGACTCAAAAATTTCAGCCATTGTATTATAAGCCGACACGTTCAGGTTATCCATATTCAGTGGCTGGTAGGTTTGAATAGATTGCCGTGCAAAATAATAGGCTGAATCCTTGCTGCCCTGCTGGTTTAAGAGTTTTGCAATGTTGACCATCGCTGCACCCAATGCAATATTATTTTTCTGGCCAAATGCCGCCTCTATCGCTTTATTGTAATAGCTGCGGGCCTGTGGCAGGTTACCTTGCAGATAGTTGATTTCTCCAAGTCCATTGTAAGCCGCACTAGTGTATTGTAAATAGTTGCAGACAAGTCCATGCCTTACAGACTCCTGGTAATAAAAGGTGGTTGAATCAACATTCCGGAGAGTTAAATACATATTCCCCAGGTTCATGCAAAGGATTGCCAATACTGACTGGTCATTGACTGCTTTCGCTTTTTTGATACAATCAAAAGCTACCGATCGAAACTTATTGAAATCACCGGAATGTCTGTAAAGATTGGCGAGATCCATTTGGCACAAAAGCGATACTGAAGCAACCCCTGATTCCGGTGTACCGGAAACCGAAAAGTTTTGCAGCCGCCATGTATTTTGCAGGAGATCTTTTGAATCAAGAAGATCGAATGCCTCACGCAGCATTTGAAATGCCCCGGCCCAGTTTCCCATTTTGCTCAAAATAGCTGCATACAGGTCTTTAGCATCGGCCTCCCACATTTTTAAATGGAGCTGCTGTGCAATCGTTATTTCCTTTTTGACAAACCAGGCCGAGCTATCCACATTAAAATCTAAATAGTAATTCGCAAGGTCGCGGTAGCCTGCCATGCGGCTCGTATCGTCTGTAGTGGATAATGCTACTGCTTTGATGCTATCGGCCTGTCGTGAGGTAGGCACAATCAATAACGGGTTGGCTTGTGAAAAACCCAAAGAGGGCAGCCACAACCCAATTAAAATCAAATATAAACTTCGCATTGAAAAGAAGCTTTTATTTATTGAGGTAATAAAATGAAAAAGGCAGCGCCTTCTCCTTCTTTTGTCTCCACCCTCAACTCTCCTCCATGTGCTTTTACAATATCATAACTCAAACTCAATCCCAATCCTGTTCCTTGTCCGGTTGGTTTGGTAGTAAAGAATGGTTGAAATATTTTATCCAATATTTTTTGAGGGATGCCATCTCCATTATCAGCCACGCTGATCTGAATCATATTGCTGCCATTCGCCCCGGTGATTTTAGAAGTTCTTACCGTCACTACGGGTTCATAGATATCATAATCTGATTTGGCTTTTTCATTAGTAGCATAAAATGCATTAGTAATTAAATTGAGAAGAACTCTTCCTATATCCTGCGGAATGATATTGACATTGCCAATCGTCTTATCAAAGTCAGTTTCCATTCGTGCATTGAATGATTTGTCTTTTGCCCTCAGGCCATGATATGCTAACCTCAGGTATTCATCTGCTAAAGCATTGATATCTGTCGGTTCTTTTTGCCCAGAACTTGAACGGCTGTGTTGGAGCATTCCTTTTACTATAGCATCTGCTCTTTTCCCGTGATGATTTATTTTTCCTTCATTGTCTTCAATATTTTTTGCTAAGGTGTTTGCTTCATCATAATTTCCCTTTGCAATTTCTTCTCTCATTTCTGAGATCAATTCTTTATTCACTTCCGAAAAATTATTGACGAAATTCAATGGGTTCTGAATTTCATGTGCAATCCCCGCGGTAAGTTCACCAAGTGAAGCCATTTTTTCCGATTGGATGAGCTGCGATTGAGTATTCTTTAAATCCGTGAGAGTGTTTTCTAAAACTTTGTTTGTTCTTTGTTTTTGCCGGTTGTTTCTGAAAAGAATTATTGCGACAATTAGTAATACCGCTCCTCCTCCCAGCAAGGCCCATTGTCTCATCTTATTCCTGCTATTGATTCTTGCTGCTTCCAACTCAGTCTGTCGTTCCTGTTCTTTCATAGTTGCAGACTGAAGCTGCTGAAATTTCTGTACGCCATATAAACTATCTTTTGCGGCTGATGCAATCCGATAATATTTTACAGCCTCGGCCGGATCCTGATCAGCGTACAATTCCGCCAATAAACTGCTTGCTGCAAGTATCCGGTTCCGGTATGACAGCATTTCACCGAGCTTTAAACCCTGTTTGGCATAAAAGATGGCGGAATCAGGTTGATTTAATTTCTTAAAAACCTGTGCCATGGCGTTACTGGCAGTAGCCGCTTCCCTGTACGCAGTGCCGGCTATAGCTACTGCATTACTTTTGCGATAATACTCTATGGCAAGCGCCAATTCCTTTCTTTTTACTGCTATATTTCCACGCAGCCTGTTAATAGTGACCTGCCAGATGGGTTCTGCTCCATTCTTTGCCTCAAGTATTTGGGCTTGTTTCTCTGCCGCGTCTAGTTGGCCCAATTGTTCGTATCCATCACCCAAAAAATATTGTGTGGCTTCCCACTGGAAATCATCATAATGAACCTTCAGTAGCTCATCTGATTTTTTGAGATAGATCATCGCCTTGACAGGATCCCTGACAGCAAAATACACATTGGCTATCCGTACCAGGCTATATATCTCTTCATAAGGATATTTTCCCTGCTCTGCTATTTTTAATGCCTTCAACCCGAATTCCAATGCGTCAGGCAAATCTCCTTTTTCCCTGTACAGTACACAGAACAATATCAACGCACGCATTTCCCCCTTCTTATAACCTATCTCAGTTGACCTGGACAAAGCTTGCGTAGCAAGAACATTAGAGGTATCCGGGTTATTGGCACGGTAGGCCTCACCCAATTTGCATTTCAATAAAATGCGGGAAGTGTCTGCTGTAGCCGCTGAGAGCTCTTTCAATAAACTGTCGACATCTCTATAACTTTCCTGCTGCGCTGAACCAGCAAAAAACAAGGTCGCTAATAACAAAATGGTCAAAAAGAATTTCATGCTGGAGTTTTAGATACTGGAATCTGGATACAGAACTCACTTCCTTCACCCTCTTTTGTTTTTACTTTTAGCTCGCCCCCATGTCCCTTAGTAATAAT
The DNA here is from genome assembly GCA_025450235.1 of Chitinophagaceae bacterium. Taxonomy (GTDB): domain Bacteria; phylum Bacteroidota; class Bacteroidia; order Chitinophagales; family Chitinophagaceae; genus VBAT01. The sequence goes on from JANWHX010000337.1 coordinate 4,873, forward strand.
ATCATAAGCCATCGATAAGCCCAGCCCCGTTCCCTGCCCTGTTGGCTTGGTAGTAAAGAAAGGATGAAAGATCTTATCCAGCACTTTGGACGGAATGCCAACCCCATTATCCGATACCCTCAACTCAACCTTATCCGCAATTTTCTTTGTCGTGATCGTCAATGCCGGTTCATATCCAGGAATATTCTTCCTTGCCTTTACATTCACCGCATAAAACGCATTGTTGATCAGGTTCACCAACACCCGCCCAATATCCTGTGGTATGATGTTTACTTTATCAATACTCTTATCAAAATCATGATGGAGGGCTGCGTTGAAGGATTTGTCTTTGGCACGAAGTCCATGATAGGCTAATCTCAGATATTCATCGGCTAATACATTAATATCAGTCAATTCTTTTTGTCCGCTGCCCGCTCTTGAATGTTGAAGCATCCCCTTTACAATCGCATCGGCCCTTTTGCCATGATGCAGAATCTTTTCCAGGTTCTGTTTTACATCTTCCGCAATAGCCATGGCATCTTCGTTGTTTCCTTTTTCCAATTCCGTTTTCATTTCGTCGAGTAGCTCATGACTCACATCCGAAAAATTATTGACGAAGTTTAAAGGGTTTTGTATTTCATGGGCAATACCTGCAGTAAGTTCACCAAGCGAGGCCATTTTTTCCGATTGGATGAGTTGTTTTTGAGTAACCTGTAACTCATTCAAAGTATTGTCTACCTGCTTTTTTGCCGCTTCCAGTTTATTGAAATCTTCGTAGCGGGCATAGGCAGTGGCGAATGCCTCTGCAAGATTTTGCACCAATTGCAGCTGCTCCTCATTCAATGGGCCAGCACTTCCTACATACAACATGCCCTGTAGAAAGGGCAGCATATGTAAATGAAGATGTTCCGGGGGATGTTCAGTCTGAGGTGAATCGACGGAAGTCTCCCGGAGGGAAGACAATTTGATCCAGACCTTGGTAAAAGCGGCAGCATCCCAATACTCAGTATACACTTTCTTTTTGCGCCAATATTTCACTCCATTAGTAATAATAGATAAGTCGAATTCAAAAGGAACATGAAGTGTTGCAATGGCTTGTCCTCCCGGTGTAGATAACATGGTCTGCACCTCCTTCTTTTCTTCATCCATAATAAAAACACCACAACGTATAAACGGAACATCCAGTGTTTTCAATTCATTCCATATTAATGGTTGAATCCTTTCCAGGTCACTGGTTGTTCTCATCGAGGCAATTTCGGCACGCACCCTGTCAACTGATGCCCGCTTAATGGCTTCCAATGCCTGTGCTTCCGCCTGTTTTAAATCATTAAATCGCGTGTAGGTTTGTTCAAAAACTTTACCAAATCGTTTGAAAATATCATGTGCTTCCGGTACAGGGTCATACGTAATAAACATCAGGCTGACCTTTGAACCAAATACAAAATGTTCATATTGATGAGACGGGAACTGGTTTCCATCTTGCAGCATTATTTCATACTGTTTTTCATCAAGCCTGGTAAGTGCGAGGTACAATTGTTTGATCTTCTCCCCTTCAACATATTGCACATCAAATTCTACTCCGCTTTTCCTTGCATTACTGAGATCAGTCAATGCCTCTGCCGTATCTGTGTATACTGTATAAGGCTCAATAAAACCTCCCTTTGGACTTGTTATATAGTCAACGTAAGAATTATTGTCTTCACTCCATACATTAAAACCTGCTGTCCAGGTTTTAATATCCAAGGCAGTAACTTGTTCAAATAATAAGCCTGCCACATCAGTCAATTCATCACTCTTTTGCATGGCCATCGTTCTTGCACGAACTCTTTCTAATGCTAATTGTATTTGTGATTCTCTTGTCTGTGCTTCCGCTTTTTGCAGATCAAGAAAACGGGTATAGGTTTGTTCGAAAACTTTTGCAAAGCGTTGGAATACATCATGCATTTTCGGAACGGGTTCATAGGTGATAAATACCAGGGTGCCGTGAGAAAAATGAGCAAGATGATCAATTTGAAAAGTTGGAAATGAGAGCCCGGCATCCAGCATCTTTTGCAACATTTCCCGCACTCCCGGGAGTGATTGCATATACCGGTAATGTCCAGCTTGAAATTCACCTTCCTTTTCATACACAAAAAGTTCATCGCCCCTCTTTCTTGATTCGTTGAAGGAAATAAAAACGGGATGTTCCGTTAGTGGAATTTTAACGGGCGGCAGAATATCACCATCGGCACTACCAGGATACCATGTAAATTCTTTATCGTCAATTTCAAAAATGCTAAATCCGCAGGTCCATTGGGGAACACCTAATGCTTTCACCTGTTGGAAAAGAACGGTGGCTACTTCAGCCAGTTCTGCGCTTCGCTGCATAGCCATAGTTCTTGAACGAACTTTTTCCAATGCATTTTCAATCCTTGCTTCCCTTGTCTGTGCTTCTGCTTTTTGCAGATCGAGGAACCGGGTATAGGCTTGCTCAAAAACATATCCAAATCTTTTGAGGATCTGATTCTCCTCATCAGTAAAAGGCACTGCCGCATAATTTCCAATGACAAGAATAATGTGTTTCGTCATTACAAGCGATCTGGCAAAGCCGCCTGTACCACGTAAAAATTTCTTATCGTCTTCTGAAACATTTTTAAGCACGGAATATTTAAGAAGGTGATCTAACCATATGTGGTTTTCTTCAGGGGTTAATACATCTGCGATAAAATCAACACCATTTTTAAGAGCTTCTAAGGGGCGGGTGTAAATCGGGTTATCCAAATAAGGAACTTCTATTAAATAGGGTTGCGGCTGACCGGGAGATGCCAACCAAAAATTCAGTCCCTGTTGTTCATTGTAGCGTACAAAACTTGCATTATGAAACCTGAATTGCAGTTGTTGCAATTGTTCTGATACGACCATAATTACTTCTTCCAGTTCATCGCTTTGATGCATCGCTAAAGAACGGGAACGTATTTTTTCCAGGGCCGCCTCTATCTGTGCTTCCCTTGCCTGTCCTTCCGCTTTTTGCAAATCAAGAAAACGGGTATAGGTTCGCTCAAATTCAACAGAAAAACGAAGGAGAATCTTTTTTTCCTCGTCCAATAATTCGTTCTTAATCACTACCCCAAAACAGCCATACTTCATAAATGCTTCCACATAATATAGTCCGCCCTGGAAATATACAGGTTTCAACCTTTCAACTCCTTCCAATAATTCCTTCCAGGTAGCAAAGTAGTTTTCGACACCAGCGGGCGGTATAACGTATGAATAAATGGATTCATCGCTTTTCCAATCAACAAGACATTGGGCCGTAGCAGGCTCAGTTCTGTCGAGTGGATAATTAACGGCCTTACTCTTAAAAACTATTGAATTGTTTTTATCTGATTGGCCGCTCGAAAGGTTTTCGGCCCAGGCTGCCCAGAATATGTGTCGCTCTTTGTCTTCATCCGGCAGCCATAAATAGGAAAATTCTGATTGAATGCCGAGCAAAAGAATTTGTTCGTGAAAAACCCGTAACGTATTATCCAGCTCTGTCGAATGTTGCATGATCATGCTTTGTGTGCGGGTACGCTCCAATGCTGCTTCAATCTTTGCTTCTCTGGCCTGATCTTCTGCTTTTTGCAAATCAAGAAAACGGGTATAGGTTTGCTGGAATACTTTTCCAAAACGCATGAGCGTATTATTCTCTTCAATTGTGTAAGGGATACCTGAAAAATTCTCGATATACAAGCCAACATTCTCTAATAACACAGTCGATATCGCAAGGCCAGGGCAACTAAAATAATATTCCAATGTTTCCTCCGGCACGCCAGGGATTAGCGTAAAAAGATCCTGATAAAATTTATTCTTTTCTTCAAATGACAAGTGATTGGTAAAGAAATTTTTTTCTTTTTCTTTTGCTTCATTAAAACTGTTCCAATGTGAGGAATCAAAATAAGGAATAGTTACCTGGAAGGGAACCGCATGTTTGTCTGCCAGCCAAATATGCATATCATCCCTTGTCTTATAATCTATAATAATCCCGGTATGTTCAACGTGGATATTCAGATGAACAAACTGAGCATATACAACCTGGATCACCTCTTTGAGCTCTCCGCTTTTTTGCATGGCCATTGTTCTGCTTCTCACTCTTTCCAATGCCGCTTCTATCTGTGCTTCTCTTGCCTGTGCTTCGGCGTTTTGCAGATCGAGGAAGCGGGTATAGGTCTGTTCAAATACGGCTGCAAATCTCTTGAATACATCATGAAATTCCGGACATGGCTCCAGTGTAATAAACAGCAAATTGCCTTGTGAAAAGTTGGCCAGGTGATGTATTTGTGTTTCTGGCAAATCGAAACCAACGCTTACGGCATAGTCGAAATAGGCTTTAAATGCCGGAATAGTTTTCAGATATTGATAATGTTCCTGCATTCTTTCACCACGCAGTTCTAAAACAAAAAATTGTTCGCCTTTTTTTCTCGACTCAGCAAAGCGGATAAAATTAGCATCTTCAGTTAACGGGATATTCAAAACAGCGTTAAAGTCACTGCCGTCCTGGGTGCTCATCCAGGAAGTGAATTCCTTATCATCTTTTTCCCAGATATTATAGCCGCAGCTATAAGCAGGTACTCCTAATGATTTTACCTGTTGAAATAATAATGCGGCAGCATCTTTTAGTTCATCACTGTGCTGCATCGCCATTGTTCTTGCGCGAACTCTTTCCAATGCCAATTGAATCTGTGACTCTCTTGCCTGAGCTTCGGCTTTTTGCAAATCGAGAAACCGCGTATAGGTTTGTTCGAAAACTTTTGCGAAGCGTTGGAGAATATTTGCGTTTTCCTCTGAAAGAGGTCCGGGTCCCAAAGACTGTAATGCCCCATAACTAATGAAAGCTGTTGACAACATCACTGACTTTAATTCAATCATTACTTTTTTTGCATCTGCTGGCACGTTCCTGAATTCGGTTTGGGTAAAAAAGATTTTATCAAAGCTCTGTTTCGTTTTGCCGGCATACTCATATACCACATATCTATCACCTTCCTCCCATGGTTTAATCAGCGCATCCTGGTAGGGATGATTGAAATAAGGCACATTATAGCTTTGCGGAAACATTTCCTGCGAAAAACCTGATACCCAATATTGCGCATTGCTGGTTTCCTTATCAATGATAATAATGTTGCAGGCATTCGAATTAAAATCCAACTGCTGCAACTGTTCATAAAGAACAAGGACAGCTTCACGAAGCTCATCGCTCTTTTGCATGGCCATTGTTCTTGCCCGAACTCTTTCCAATGCCAATTGAATCTGCGACTCTCTTGCCTGTGCTTCGGCTTTTTGTAAATCAAGGAATCGGGTATAAGCCTGCTCAAATACCCTTGAAAATCTTTTTACAATATCAGCTTCCCTGTCTGATAATTGCTTTCCATCAAAATTATTAATGATAATGACGGAATTTTTCGCCGGCGCCATGGATAAACTGTAACGTTCTGTTTGCAATATCTTTTCTTTTATTTCAGCAGGCAGGTCTTTGAGATCGGCATGCTTAAATTGATATTCATAGTAACTATTCTTTTCCTTAATTCCATAAGAGCCAACGAAAAAATCTAACCCGTTTTTGTGGGCATTGTAGAGATCGTTTGCAATGGGGTGATCGAAATAGCGAAGCCTGACTTTTCTTATATCCAGGCCATTTTCATTATGGCCACAAGCATACACATCAGTATCTTTTGTTCCTTCAACAAAAATATTTATACTGGCAGCCTCGACGGGGATTCCCAGCTCCTGCAACTTTTCAAAAACAACGCTGATCACCTCTTTGAATTCATCGCTTTTATGTACCGCTAAAGAACGTGACCGCACTTTTTCCAATGCCGCTTCAATCTGCGCTTCTCTGGCCTGTGCTTCGGCTTTTTGCAGATCAAGAAAACGGGTATAGGTTTGATCGAATACTTTTCCAAAACGTTTGAAGATTTCATGAGCTTCAGGAACCGGCTCATACGTGATGAACAGAAGAAACCCTTTTGAAAAATAAGCCAGGTGAAAAATCTGGAATGTGGGTACCGGAAAGCCAGCTTTCTCAATATCATCTAAAGATTCTTTTACACCGGGTAAGGTTCGCAGGTATGCATAATGTTCTATCAGTGCATCACCACCCACTTCTTCCACAAAAAAAGATTCTCCCCGCTGATGGGCTTCCAAAAAATGCATTAAATAAGGATCCTCCGTTAACGGCATTCTTAAAGGCAGTTGAATAACCCCCTCGCTGCTCATCCACAAAGTGATCGCTTTCTTATTATCATCCCAGATGCAATAACCGGCACTCCATGCAGACATCCCTAATGATTGCACCTGCAGAAAAAGTAAATTGGCAGCTTCAGGAAGCTCATCACTCTTTTGCATGGCCATTGTTCTTGCGCGAACTCTTTCCATGGCAAGTTGAATTTGCGATTCTCTTGCCTGCTCTTCGGCCTGCTGAATATCTGTATATCTGCGGTAAGCAAGATCAAAAACGTTTCTGAATCGTTTAAGCACCTCCAGTTTTTCCTGTGTAATGGGCTGAAAAGTTGAAATACCGATACCGGCAACCCCGATCGAATAATTATAATAGTAAAGCGTCGCAATATTATCCAGCCGCGGATCATCTGTTTCGCCATTAACTCTCCTGAACTCCTTCCAGTCTTCCAGTTCCTCACCGGTAACTACCATTTCAATGAATGCATCATTTTTCTTCGTGGCCTCTTTTATATATTTTTCAATGACAGGATGACCACTATACGGAATACGGGTACTGGATCCGCCCGCAAAATCAGAAAAGTCGTAATCAATAAAATAATTTTGCTCATCAACAAACGTATTTATTAAAGTATTCCTGAGATCACTGAAACCAAGATTTTGCAATTCTTTAAACAGTACTTCGCAAATGCCCAGCAAGTCATCCGACTTTTTCATACCCATCGCCACGGCTCTTACCCGTTCGAGTGAAGATTCAATTTCCAGTTCCCGGTTCTGCGCCTCTACCGATTTTCTTTTTTGTTCCAGTTCTTCAATCGTTTCTTCTAAAAGAATGGCGGTTGTCTTTTTTACTTTTTCTGTACGGTCGAGTTTGAAATCAGTAATGCTCCATTGCTTATCGGCATCACTAATAGATTTTAGCAGAGCTTCTTTATCAGCCTCACTTAAGGTTTTATTTTGCTGGAGAATGTCCTGTATCGTTTTTAAATAGGGGTTCATTAATTTTTATATTTGCCATAAACAGCTTGCCCTGGAAACACGTTGACAACGATTTTGCCATTTCTCAATACAAACACACCATTCACCATTACATGCTCAACGCCTTCAGAAAAAGCAAGGCCTTTGTCAAATGTAGCTTTGTCAATTATCGTATTTGGATTAAAAATGGTGATATCCGCATCGGCGCCAACCTGTAGTCTTCCTTTATACCGCATCATCGGTGCAATGGTTTCCAACCTTTTGGCCGGCAGCAACGAGACCTTTTCTATGGCAGTAACGAGATCAATCACTTTGTCTTCTCTTACATATTTTCCTAGTAGCCTTGAAAAAGTCCCGGCTGTACGGGGATGTGCCCGTGGAGCAAATGGCATACCATCGGATGCGATCATTACACCCGGAGCGGCAACTCCTGTTTTTATCCATTCCGGTTTCATCATGTGCATAATTACCACACCTCCTGCTTTCCGGTACGATTCAAAAGTTTCTTTCGTAAGTCGCTCACCGGTTGCTTCCCATTGCACGTCTCCATAGTCCATGCCCAATCTTTCCTGCCATCCTTCGGTGAACATAGCGCTTTGCAACAAAGTAGAAGCGGCTGTGTAAGGATATAATTCGGTAGTGATGTCAAATCCCTTGTCACGGGCAGCATTTACCAGGTCAAGCGCCAACTGAATTTGACCCAGTGACATACTATTGATGTGAACAATATGTAAAGGAGCCCCGGTCAACACAGCATCAGCTATTATTTCCTGGATGGACAAAATATCGGGCTGGCGGGCATGGGAAAAAATAAGCGCCTTCAATTCACCTGCCAATTGGTAAACCCGGAACATTTCGCCGGGTTTTGTTTTTGGAATGTATCCTATTGGTGCGCCAATGCCGATACCGCCCTCAGCCAATGATGTTCTAATATTATCAACCATCTTATCCAGTTCCTTAGGTGAAAGCGTTTCCACCTGGCCCGGGCTGATCGTATTCAGCAGCTTTTCTAGTTTTGACTCACCCTTTTGAGCGGCCTGGTGCAAATCAGCTATGGCTGTTTTGTATTTATCCATCGCTTTAAAACGTTCAAATGGCCAGTTCACACTTGCCCCGTAATTGATCAATGCTTTACCTTTCCGTGACGCATACCATATTTCCAGGAACTCTATTCCCCATTCAAGTTCCAATGCAGTAGTTAAACCATCATGCAACTGGTATTCCTGTTCCTTGTTGCTTCGGCCATGTACGTGCAAATCAATAAAGCCGGGAGCTACAACTAAACCGGAACAATTTATCGTCTCCTTACCTTTTAGCGGTGCAGAAGAAATTTGAGCAATGCGGTTGTTGATGATACCTACATTCTTGATTGTATCCAGTTTGGTTTCCGGATCTATCACCCTGCCACCGGTTAATACAATATCATATTCAATAGGTGATTGCGCGTGAATGGAAACGGATAAAAAAAGCAGAGTAATTGCAAGCGTCCATGTCCTGATCAACTTCTTGTAATTCATTTTTGATGGTTGTTATTTATTAAGGGTTGCCAACCTTTGGAAAGGGTGGCAACCCTACAATGACTATTTCTCTTTTATCGCCACACAACAGGTCGTCAGGTTGTGCATTTCCAAATTTCCATTCGTCGCCCGGCCAAGTTCTGCATTGGAAAACATCCCGACCATCGGCACATTCCATACATTTTTTACTCCCTCAATTTCCATATTCATCAACGGACCCAGCGCAACAATTCTACCTGCACAACTAAATACGATCAACGCATCAGCATCAGGCATTTCGTTTGCCTTCATGTCTTTCGTATTGCGAATTACTTTTTCCATTACATCGAAATCCGGCGGAACGGAAAACCGGACTTTAGAGCCTTGTGGTACTGTTCCGCTACAATAGAAAGAGTTGTCACTCCAATCCACTACAAGGCCGGGACGCATTACCGGTTCACCTGTTTCCCGCTGCAATTGTAGTGGGAAATTGGTAGCCAATTCCATTAATAGATCCTGATTATCCGGAGAAACATTTTCAATGCCCCCATATTTAGTTGTTATGTCAAGTACAGGAACATTGTCTACAGTGAAAACATGGTTGCCCTCACTTTTTGTAACTGTTTTTTCGGTACCCACCGCTTTCCACCCGCAGGTGGCCCTGCCTTTGATTTTTATTTTATCCTCATCAAATGCAAGAACCACCATGCCGCGGTTGCTTTCTTTATCATTGGTAAAAACATATTGCTGTCTAAATGTATAATCATCACCAGCCATGCCGCCAAAGACATTTACCTGTTTGCCAACAGCATCTTCAAACCCGAATAGCATTTGCTCAGCATCTGTTTCAAGGTCGCTGCCGGCAACGAGGAACGCGGGATGTTGAAATATATGCTTTGTTTTTTCAGCGATTCCTTTGGCAACCTCACGGTAGTTTTTTTCCGGAAATTCTGAAAACAGGATAGTGAAGTAAGCAGGATTGATATCCAATAGAAGAATGGCAACAGATAACTTATCGGGAATCTCATCAATAAATTCGCCGTTGGTGGTAGTACCAAATATTTTGATGCCGGCATCATCCAGTATTTTGCATACAGCTTTCCTGTCCTGACTTACTGAAAGAAAAACGACTGCCAGCGTGGGTTTAAACCCGTCAGCCACGGTTTGCTGTAATACTGCTTGAATTTCTTCCGGCGATTTTCCTTTAATTGATTTGGCTTTCATCGATTTTTTTTATTCCCGTAAAAACAATTGTTACTATGTTATCCCGGTTTTTAGTTTCACTAAATTTTTTGATCACTTTACCGCACCCAGGTCTTTATTTTTCTTTTAGTACGACTACGCAACAGGTATTATTATGAAACTCATGTTTACCTTTTTTTGATTTTCCGAATTCACCATAGCAAAAAAAGCCGACCATAGGAGCATTCCAGACTTTTACAACCCTGTCAATTTCTTCACTTGTCATTACACCAAAAGACAAGTACCTGCTGATACAGGAAAACATGATCATGGCATCGGCTTCCTGCTGTTTTTCATTTTTAAGGTCATTACATTCCGCCACTACGGTATCAATCACATCAAAGTCTGGCGGAAGCGAAAAGCGGACTTTTGCACCCTGGGGCACATTGCCGGCGCATATCAGTGAACGGTCCTCCTTGTTGCCAAACATAGCGGTACGCATCACAGGCACCGCATTTTCCCTTTCTAATTGCAAAGGATAATAGGCACCGATATCGGTAACTACATCTTTACCCGGATCAAGGTCAATATCGAGTCCCAGATACTTTATCACCAGGTCGAGAGCAGGCTGGTCATCAATTGTGTAAACAATATTGCCACTGCTGCGGGTAACCGATTTGGTTATGCCTATTGGTTTCCAACCACAGGTAGCAATTCCCTTAACAGCAATTTTATCTTCATCAAAAATAATGGTTACTATTCCCGTAGTGCTTTTCCTGCCATGCGTAAAAACAACCGGGTTCTTCAACGAAAGATCATCACCTGCCATACCGCCAAAAACGGTGACTTCAGAACCAAAGCCTTCCTCAATGCCCTTTATTATTTCTTCTCCATCTGTATGCAGCCATCCGGATGCAATGATGAAGGCAGGTTTGGAAAAAACCTTTTTCCCTTCCTCTCCCAGTTGCCTGGAAATTTCAAGTACCGATTTATCGCCGGTTTCAAAAAACAATACTTTGAAATAGGAAGGTTTGATATCCAGCAGCATGATAACAATACCTCCCTGGCTAATCTCACTGCTCATAAATTCACCCGAAGTAGTGGAACCAAAGACCTGGATACCTTCTGTATCAAGCATTTCAGAAATATCATCAAGGTCCTGGCTGATTGATGAAAAAACTATAGCCAGGCTTGGTGTAAAGTCCGCAGCCGCAGTTTCGAGTAATGCTGACCGTATTTCAGCCAAAGAATTTCCTTTGATTGCCTTTGCTTTCACTATTATTTTATTTTGTCACCCTGACGCAGGACGGGTTATTTTTCTTTTAATGCCACCCAGCTACAAGTAATATTATGAAACTCCTGCTGACCCTTCTGGGCCCTCCCAAATTCTCCATAGGCAAAATAACCGACCATTGGCACATTCCACACATCTTTCAATCCCTGGATCTCTTTGCCAATCAGCGGACCAAGGGCTATATGCCGGGCTTTACAGGAAAATAATATCATTGCATCTGCTTCCGGCAACCTGGTTTCTTTTACTTCAGTGCAAGCTGATACCACTGCATCAATAACTTCAAAATCGGGAGGAATGGTGAATCTTACTTTTGAGCCTTCTGGTACATTGCCCGCACACATAAAGGAATGATCATTCCAGTTTCCAAGCATAGCTGTACGCATCACTATGCTTCCATCCGTGGTTTGCAACTGCATCGGAAAATTGGATCCGATGTTAAGAATAATATCAGTTCTTTTTTCCCTGTTTATAGAAGAGATACCCATGTACCTGACAATCGTATCCAATGCCGGTTCATCATCGATCGTATAGACCCAGCAGCCTTCGCTTTTAGTGATGGTTCTTACAGTGCCCACAGCCTGCCAGCCACAGGTAGCTAGCTGCTGCAGTATATACCTATCTTTATTTATTATAATAGCTATGATACCATTGTCACTGCTTTTATTATTTGTAAAAACATAGGTCCCTGTCATGGTAAAATCATCAGCGGCCATGCCACCTACGATGGTCACTGCTGAATCAGATCCGTCTTCTATCCCCCTAATTATCAATTCGCCATCTGCACTGACCCCGCTACCGCATACAATGTAAGCAGGGTCCGGAAAAATGCTCAACCCTGCTTTGCCGATACCCTCAGCAACATCCCGTGTATTCCTGGTACCGGTATCTTCAAATAACAGTTTATAGCTGGATCGGTCAATTTCCATCAGCATAATTGCTGTTGATCCTTCCTCCACTTCTCCGTCAATGAACTCTCCTGCTGTAGTGGCTCCGAAAATATCTATGCCATTTTTGTCAAGAATGCCGCAAATAGTGTCACGGTCCTGTTTGATGGAAAGAAAAACAACGGCCAAAGTTGGTTTAAATCCATCTGCCATGTTTTGCTCCAATGCCAACCGAATTTCCTCCGGTGATTTTCCTTTGATCGATTTTGCTTTCATTATTATTTTATTTTGTCCTCCAGAAGCAGGAAGGGTTATTTTTCTTTCAACGCCACCCAACTGCAGGTGGTGGAATGAAATTCATGTTTGCCATTGACGGCCCGGCCGAACTCACCATATGTATAAAACCCGGCCATTGGCGCTTTCCATGTTTCGGCTAATCCATCATTTTCCTGCTGCGCCATCGGTCCCAATGCACTTAACCTGCTGGCACAGGAGAAGACAAGCACAGCATCGGCATCTTTGCCTTCGCTTTCTCTTATTTCTTTTGCTTTTTCGATCACCGTTTCTATAATGCTAAAGTCAGGAGGTGTTGAAAAACGAAAATGAGAGCCCTCTTCCACATCCGATTCGAGTATCAGTGCATTTTCATCTTTATTATACCCCATCGGGTTGCACATCATAGGTTCTCTTTCTTTCCGCTCAATCTGTAAAGGATAATAAAGACCCACAGAGTCGAAGAATTTTGACTGGTCATCGACAGAAGTAAAATCCTCGCCTAAAAAACGCAGGTACATTTCAAGAGCTGGCTTGCCATCAATTTCATACAGTAAGTTCTTTTTACTTTTTGTGATAGTTTTTGAAAGGCCGATCGGTTGCCACCCGGATAGTGCGACACCATACATATCTATCTTATCTCCATTGAAGATCAAAGCAGCTATACCATAGCCGGTTGATCGTCCGGATGTAAATACAAAAGTTCCCGTAAACGACATATCATCACCCGCCATTCCGCCAAATAGCTGCATATCAGGACCAACCCTTTTTTCGATGTTGCGGATAAGTGTTTCGCCATCCAGCATGGTTCCCGTGGCTGTTATCGAGGTGCTGCAAATAATGAAAGCGGGTTTCCTGAATTTTTGCAAGGCTGTTTCTGCTAATTGCATGGCCGCATCGGCCAATGTTCTTTCAGCGATATCTTCAAATAAGATACAATAATCGTTCTTATTGATATCTAAAAGGAGGATAGCTATCTCGCCTGTGCTTTGTTGACCATCGGTAAACTCGGTAGAGGAGGTGGCACCAATAATATCAATTTCTTTTTGATGCAATATTTCGCAAACTGCTTTTCTATCTTGTTTAATGGAAATAAATACGATGGACAATGTTGGTTTAAATCCATCAGCCATGCTTTGCAGCAATGCTGATTGAATTTCTTCCGGCGACTTTCCTCTAATTGATTGTGCTGTCATGAAAAAATTATTTGAAACGTCATTTCTGCTTATTTTCCTTCCGCAGGAATAAGCCCCAGCTGCATCATGAATTCGTAATTATCAAAGAAGTCCCTTTCTTCTGCGA
>JANWHX010000338.1 GCA_025450235.1 Chitinophagaceae bacterium
GGGGATTTAGGGGGCCTCAAGTATTATCAACGCCTTATTAATCTCTTCCTGTTGTTGTTCTTTCAAAATCTCTGAGGGCAGGACTGCTCTTTCTTTACAATCAAGGATGCCACAACGCTCGCAGGTGGTATGAACAGTTCTGACCGGGATAGCCGTATCATTTACAAAAGGCATTGTTTGCAATAACTTTTGGTCGATCATCAAACCGATAGTCACACTTACTATTTCATCACTTCCTTTGGCGGCAGGTTTGGCGATAGTGATACAGAGGTAGCGGTTATGCGTTTGCCAGTATTGTGATATTTGCGCTTCAACAATGGGTTCTTTATATTTTTTCCTGGCAACCTGTTCAGCGATATGTTTAATAGAATTGATAGATATCCAGCGGCGGCAATAGTGCTCATGCATTGCATTGGCGTAGGGGTTGTGCAGTTGCGACAGGTGCAATTCTTTGGTGATCTCGTATTCATCTTTTGTTGCATCACCTGAAAGACGAAGGAAGAAGAGGTGGTCAATACTGAAATGTTTCGGCAGGATATTAGTAAGCCGTTGCATCATCATCTCGGGGGTCACATCATATTTGGTACAGAGATCAAGCCATGCCTTTTCATTCCATTTCGGCTGCATGACAATACGTTTTACGTCCTCTGTAAAATTTTCTTCCGGCATCAGTACGGCGACCGCAAAGTAGGAAGCCTTAAAATTATTCAACAGCATATCAAATGAATCACTATGGCGAATGATGGTTTCATATGGCCGGTCTGTAATGCCGAGATAATGAAAAGCGATTTCCCTGGCCATAAGGAATTTTTCCTGTGCTGTGCTGAAAGCTTTGTTGATGAAAAGCGTTTTATTCTTTGCCGAATAATAGGAACGCAGGTCTTTCAATGATTCCATAGAATTCATCCGCTTGCGATTGATCACCACATCCATTTTTTGCAATGCGGATTCAAGCGCAGCGATCTCGACCGGTAATACCTCTTTCCATTTATATTCTTTTCTGAAACGCCTCACCCCGTCTTCGATCTCTTCGAAATAATTATCCTGCAAATCCTGGTAGGAGCGAAGGGCGGCATTATAAAAACTTTCTTTCGATAGTTGGTAGCTGCGGGAGATCTTGAGCAATGTGCTGATGAATGCCGTTACCTTATCAGGCGTATTGGAGAACAAATCGAGCATGGCGGCCGGTGTCAATCCAAAATGCTCCCAGGGGATGGCATTAATGAAATCGGAATTGATCAGGTCGATGATCGGTTGCAGCTTTTTACTGGCTCGTAATGAAACGAGGTAATCATAATCCACGCCGAGAGCCTTTGCCAATGCAAGTATCTTGTCTGCTTTTGGAAATTTCTTACCGGTCTCAATATCATGAACATAGGATAAGGACATTCCGGTTTTCTCAGCCAATTGCTGGTAGGACAGCGCTTTTTCCTGGCGCAGGGCCTTCACTTTGAGCCCAAAGATCAGGCGGACACTATCATTATCTGTCAACATGCGACCAAAATAGAAAAATATCGTAGAATTACGAAAAAATATTTTTTAGCGAAAATTTCGCTTTTAAAGAATATTATATATTTTGCAAAAAAATAATCATCATGGCATCTGTTATCACTCACCCGGCCACAAAGTATAATACTCCTGAAGGAATGGAGATCAAAGCTCCGTTCACAGGGGATTATAAAGAGATACTCACGGCAGAAGCATTGCTTTTCATCCGTGCCCTGCATTTGCGTTTCAATCCGCACCGAAAGAATTTACTGATCGAAAGAGAAGTGGTGCAACAAAAAATCGATGGCGGATGGAGACCAGGATTCATGGCTGAGACTGCCGTGATCAGGGACAGCCAATGGTTGATATCGCCCATTCCGGAAGATCTGAAAGATCGCCGCGTGGAAATAACGGGCCCCGTTGATCGTAAGATGATCATTAATGCGATGAACTCCGGAGCCAATGTATTTATGGCCGATTTTGAAGACAGCAATTCACCCAACTGGGATAACGTAATGGGGGGCCAGGTCAATTTGCGTGATGCTGTCAACAGGAGTATTTCATTTACCAATGAAAACGGTAAAGAGTATAAACTAAATGAAAAGGTCGCCACATTATTTGTACGTCCCCGTGGCTGGCACCTGGAAGAAAAGCATATCGAAATAAATGGCGAACCCATTAGCGGAAGCCTGTTTGATTTTGGTCTTTATTTTTTTCATAATGCCAAAACATTATTAAAGAAGGGTTCCGGTCCCTACTTCTACTTACCCAAGATGGAAAGTTATAAAGAAGCAAGACTGTGGGATGATGTATTTGTATTCTCGCAGAATTATTGCGGTGTACCCTATGGAAGCGTCAAAGCGACCGTACTGGTGGAAACGATCCTTGCGACCTTTCAATTGAATGAGATTTTGTGGGAGTTAAAAGACCATTCAGCCGGTTTGAATTGCGGAAGATGGGATTACATTTTTTCATTTATCAAAAAATTCAGGAATGTGCCGGGCCAGATATTTCCCGATCGTTCGCAGGTAACGATGACTGTCCCGTTCATGAGAGCCTATACGCAGCTGGTCATCAAAACTTGTCATAGACGTGGCGCCCATGCGATGGGAGGTATGGCTGCACAAATTCCTATCAAAGGAAATGAAGAAGCGAATGGACTCGCCATGGCAAAAGTAAAAGCAGACAAGCTTCGCGAAGTCAGCGATGGTCATGACGGAACATGGGTGGCTCATCCCGGCCTGGTTTCTTTGGCCAAAGATATCTTTGATACATATATGAAGACACCCAATCAAATTCATATAAAGCGGGAAGATTTCAGTTGTACGGAGAAAGAGCTGTTGCAATTACCGGAAGGAACAATTACCGAAGAGGGCCTCAGGCATAATATAAACGTCGGGATCCTCTACCTCGAAAGCTGGCTGCGGGGTAATGGCGCGGCTGCTTTATATAATTTAATGGAGGATGCTGCAACGGCGGAGATCTGCAGGACACAGGTTTGGCAGTGGCTACAAAATAAATCAAAATTGAGTGATGGCCGGTCGATCACCCATTCATTGTATGAAGACATGCGCGACGAAGAAATTGAAAAGATACAGCATGCAGTTGGCAGCAAGGGTTACCAGGAAGGAAAATTTACACAGGCCATCTGTATTTTCAATAGACTGGTAGTTCAGGATAAATGGGAAGATTTTCTTACGCTGCCCGCTTATGATCTTATTCTTTCGAATGATGAAAAGAAGGTATGTGATGAGGATGAGGCCGAAGGCAAATCCGATTCATCAATTTATATAAATATTGAGAAAGAAATGGCGGGATAGATAGTCGATAGTCAATAGTCGATAGTCGGGAGGAGGGACGAGGGAGTCGGAAGTCGATAGTCCGGAGTCGGAAATCAGCAAGAAGCAAAATCAAAAATAGAAATCGTAGAGACAGGGCCTGTCTCAAAAAAAAAAATTTAAAACGTATCACGATGACTACTCATTCAAAATCAACACAGCTTTTTATTGACTGGCAAACAAATCCCAGGTGGAAATGTATAAAACGCCCTTATACGGCAGAAGAGGTGCTTCGCTTACGCAGTAAAGTGGAGATAGAATATACATTGGCAAGAATGGGAGCAGAGAAGCTTTGGAAAAAATTGGATTCACAATCTTATGTAGCAGCCCTGGGAGCATTGACCGGTAACCAGGCGGTACAGGAAATAGCGGCAGGTCTCGAAGCTATTTATTTAAGCGGATGGCAGGTAGCGGCTGATGCTAATCTTTCAGGAACCATGTATCCTGATCAATCACTCTATCCGGTCAACTCAGTGCCGGAAGTAGTAAAGCGAATCAACAATGCTTTGCTGCGGAGCGAACAAATTGATTCAGTCAATGGTGATAATACCAAGGATTGGATGGCGCCGATAATTGCCGATGCTGAGGCGGGCTTTGGTGGTAACCTGAACGCATTCGAATTAATGAAGGCCATGATTGAAGCCGGCGCGGCAGCTGTTCATTTCGAAGATCAATTGTCCTCTGCAAAGAAATGCGGTCATCTTGGTGGAAAGGTCTTGGTTCCTACGCAGGAAGCCGTAAATAAATTAATTGCTGCAAGATTAGCCGCCGATGTGATGGGTGTTCCTACTCTCATCATCGCAAGAACAGATGCTGAAGCGGCCAATCTTATTACGTCGGATATTGATGAACGTGATCAGCCTTTTCTCACGGGGGAAAGAACAAATGAAGGATTTTATACCGTGAAGAATGGGTTGGAACAATGCATCTCCCGCGGTCTTTCCTATGCACCCTATGCTGATATCATCTGGATGGAAACATCTCATCCTGACCTGGAAGTGGCAAAGCAATTCGCAAAAGCGATTCATTCCGTTTATCCCGGGAAATTATTGGCATATAATTGTTCACCATCGTTTAACTGGAGCAAGCATTTAAGTGAGCAGGAAATGGGAACATTTCGTGAAGGACTGGCGGAACTGGGTTATAAATTCCAGTTTATCACATTGGCCGGTTTCCATGCATTGAATACTTCAATGTTTGAATTATCAAAAGCATACAAGGAAAGAGGGATGGCCGGCTTTTCTGAATTACAACAAAGAGAATTTGCATTACAGGCACATGGGTTCAAAGCTGTGAAACACCAGAGCTTTGTAGGCACCGGTTATTTTGATTATGTGCAGAATGCCGTACAGCAAGGTGAGGCTTCAACGGTAGCCATGAAAGACAGTACAGAAGTAGCGCAATTTCATTAATAATAGTTTCACCCTGGTTTTTTTGGTTAGCAGTGCCTTTTGAGAGGCACTGCTTTTTTCATAGAAGTAGTATGACGAAAGGCATGCATCGGAGGAGATCAACAATGTTCTATTTGCCCGCCTGTTGATGAAACTCCCTCCCAGGCTAATGATACACTTATAACACCGCTGAAACTTCCGGAGAAATATTAGTTCACTGTACACCTAACTGGAATAAGTAAGTATACGATCAGGATCAAGGAAAACGTGCGGGCCTTATTAGAGGGCTGCATGCTCTTCTAAAATTTTTTTGATTGAGTTTCAATCAGGTATTCTGATCTTTATTCTTTTGGGGTATAGGAAATCTACTAAGGGCTTTTATTATTGGATTATAGTATTTACTTTGCGTAATCTTTCTGACAAACCGGGGTTTTCCGCATCGTTCAGGAAGTGTTATCCGTAACCTAAAAAAAGCAAAATGAAACCGTACCGTTTACTCCTAATGGGAATTCTTGTCTTAGTTTTCGCAATCTCTTCATGCCGAAAGAATCTTAAACAGGATCTGGCGCTATCCCTAAACTCAGTTAACGAACTATCATCTCGACAATCAGTTAATCAGATTGCCGGTTCTAACGCGAACGCATATTCAGTCACATTGATCGGGCCTACCCAGAACGGAGACAACTGGGATTGGGTATGGGCTGTTAAAAACAACCGTCCCGGCAATGGCAGTGATGGCACGGTTCAGGATATGAGCCATTGGGGCATGAACCTTGGTTTTTGCCTGGACAGCAATACAATGGTAAGTGCCGCCTACAGTGGCGATGGAGTTCATTGGACAAGTTTTACACCCACTTTGGCAGTAGATCCTTCATCCTGCGTTACCACTCCCGTCCTCAAATTTGATTTCGGAACTACTGGAAGCAACACATCTTATTACCGTTTGACAGTTAATCAGGATTTTGGTGGAGGATTAGTATGCGGCTATTATAAGTCCGGGCGTAAAACAGGCTGCAGCGTGTTTTATTTTGAAGGGATATCCTGCGGTGTTGAGGAATAACAATAACCTTGCACGA
>JANWHX010000339.1 GCA_025450235.1 Chitinophagaceae bacterium
AAACACATGATTTTAATCAGGAAATCTTTAACCTTTGTCACTTCTACTTTCTGGTTCTTTAAGTTATCTTTGTTCCGGCAATGAAAAAGATAATTTTAGTCACTACATTCCTTTGTTACCTCGCCGTCACCAGTGGAGTAATAGTGAATTTTCATTATTGTATGAATCGCCTGGCATCCATGCAGTTGTTTGTAGTGGAGAACGAAATTTGTCCGAAATGCGGGATGCATATTGAAAAATCACACGGGTGTTGCCGCGATGAAGTGAAGATCGTAAAGATGGAAGTGGATCAAAAAACGACGCCAAGTTTCGTATGTGAGCTGCCTCCGGTAGACGTCATTGGCCAATTGCCCTCTGAATTTATTGCTGCCTCTTTTTATAATGTTAATGAAGCAAGGCATTTTCATAATCATTCGCCTCCTCTCTTAACTGAGCAGGATACCTATCTTCGGAATGGCGTTTTCAGAATTTGAGATATAAATAGTCAGCAAGTCACCCCGATAACTATCGGCGACAACACATTGTTTTCTGACTTCTGACTTCATACCTCTGACCTCAATAATATATTCTCAAATCTTCAAATTAATTGTATGAAAACGTTTAAAATAGTTTCTCTACTTTCCCTGTTCATGGCTCTCAGCATCATTTCCTTTGGGCAAACTAAAACGGAAACCATTCCTGTTTCGGGTAATTGTGGTATGTGTAAAACCACAATTGAAAAAGCAGCTAAAAAAGCCGGCGCCACTACGGCCAACTGGAATAAAGAAACAAAAGTCATCGTAGTAAAATATAACAGT
Organism: Chitinophagaceae bacterium; assembly: GCA_025450235.1. Lineage (GTDB taxonomy): Bacteria > Bacteroidota > Bacteroidia > Chitinophagales > Chitinophagaceae > VBAT01. The sequence goes on from JANWHX010000339.1 coordinate 798, forward strand.
TCAACCACGAATGCAGGTAAGATCCAGGAAGGCATTGCAGCCTCTGGCTATGATACCCGTGATTTTAAAGCAACCAATGAGTCATATACGAAGTTGCCCGCATGTTGCCAATACGATCGCACGGCAGCCAAAGAATCATGTTGCGGCGACAAATGCGAAATGAAAGACGGTAAATGCGTAAACATGGAAACCTGCAAAGAAAATGGATGTTGCAAAGACGAAGCAAGCTGTAAAGCAAATGGTTGCTGTTCCGCATCCACCGGCAAGGATGGAATGGAATGCTGCAAAGATGGCAAATGCACTAAACCTGGCCATGATGGTAAAGATTGTTGCAAAAAATCGTAATAGTTACAGGTAAAACAGCGTATATGAAAAAGACACTATTGTTTGTTGCAATAATGCTGGCAGTTGTACAGTTAAATGCACAGTTTACGAAGGCGACTTTACAGGCTACGGGCCTTACCTGTGCCATGTGCAGTAATGCCATCAATAAAGCACTGCAGGCGAAGCCGTTCATCCAGTCTGTGAAGTCTGATATTAAGAACTCGTCATTCAGTATCGTCTTTAAAGAAGATGCCGCGGTGGATATTGATGAAATAAAAAAGGCCGTGGAAGATGCCGGGTTTGGAGTAGGCAGCCTGAAGATGACCGGTAATTTTAAAGACGTGAAGATCGGCAATGATGCACATGTGGAGATAGGCGACAGGCATTTTCATTTTCTGAATGCAGGTGAGCAGACGTTGAATGGGGAGCAGACTGTTACGATAGTCGAAAAGGATTTTTTAACGGCAAAACAGTTCAGGAAATTCAGCGAATCGACAAAGATGAAATGCTTCCAGTCAGGAAAATCAGGTTCTTGTTGCCCCGGGGTGGCCGCCGGTACAAGGATCTATCATGTAACTATTTAATCTGTAAAACAGCCTCGCTTCGGGCGGGGCTGTTATTTAACTCAATAAAATTATGAAACCACCCAAGCTCATCCTGTTTCTATCCTTAGTATTGTTTTCAAAACTTGCCGGCGCGCAGCTACCCAATATCTCTGATCCGAGAGTGCATATCAAATTGCCTACTGTAAAAGGAGATTCCTTAACACTTACAGCTTTTAAAGGAAAAGTAATCGTGTTGGATTTCTGGGCCAGCTGGTGTGTTCCCTGCAGAACGGCTAACCGTGAACTGGCGAAACTGTATAATAAGTACAAATCAAAAGGTTTTGAAATATTCAGCGTGTCACTTGACGAAAGCAAAAAAGATTGGAAAAAAGCAATTAGCAAACAGAAGATCACCTGGGTACAGGTAAATGACCCAAGAGGATGGGATGCGCAGACAGCTTTGCGGTGGAATATTAGCCAGTTACCTACCACTTATCTCATCAATAAAAATGGTGACGTCGTCAGCATCGATCTCGAAGGGAAAGAGCTTGACGAAAATATAAAGAAGCTTTTGAACGACTGATCAACTTCTCATCATGAAACAGATTTGTGTCCTTGCGTGTTTCTTTTTTGCATTCAAAGCAAAAGGGCAGGAGTTGTATGTCTTCTCTGAACCGGCTTCAAACATGCCCGCCCATTCAATGAGCTTGCGGATCAAGGGCGAATTGATGGGCCCTCAGCCATGGCATGACAGCCCAATGCAGCGGGTTATGCCGGAACTCATGTTTGGCCTAAGTAAAAAATGGATGGTTCATGCCGGAGCTTCATTCGGTAATATGCATACGAGCAGTTTTGGCTGGGAATCGGTTAGCACCTACATCAAATACCGGTTTCTTTCAAAAGATGAAATACACGAACACTTCAGAATGGCAGCATTTGTGGAAGCAGCTTATTCGCGAAGTCCCTTTCACCAGGACGAATTAAATATTGGCGGCGACAAAAGCGGTGTACGGCTGGGAGTAATAGCCACGCAGTTATGGCACAAGCTTGCCCTGTCGGGCACAATTAGCCACACACAAATACTGGATGAATCAAGAAACAGTAAGAATGTTATTTATGTTCCGTCGAGAATATACCAGGGAATGGACTATTCCTTCTCCGCAGGATACTTGCTGTTGCCAAAAGAATACACGGATTATAAACAAACTAACCTGAATTTATATCTTGAGTTTTTGTCGCAACAATCTTTGGACCGGAAAGCGTATTTTATTGATATGGCGCCCGCTTTACAATTAATTTTTAATAGTAATACAAAACTCAACGTTGGATACCGTTTTGAGCTAGGTGGTACGATGCAAAGAATGGCAACGACAAGCTGGCTCATTAGTATAGAAAGGACATTTTTGAATGCATTGAAGAAAAAAGACAAATAGTGCATGCCTTAACTCTAATAAAAAATTTTGGTTTAAGAATCCTGAAGCTGATTTTTGTCAGGAAGAAAGACTGCTGCAAATGACCAGGATCATATTCGGCCGGCAAAAGGGGTCGTAGTTTTGTACTGCAATGAAAAAGACAACCGCATTATTACTTTCCATTCTTTATTTCGCGTTTTCATCCGGTGCGACAATTCATTTGAATTATTGCATGGGTCGGCTGGTGACAAAAACGCTGATGTATGATCCTTCAATGAATTGCAGCGTTTGTGGAATGGAGCAAAATCAGGGTGACGGTTGCTGCAGTGAGGAAATCAAACAACTTAAGATTGACAATGACCAGGATCTACCCGGAACCGAACCAGTAGCAGGTTCTGGATTTCCAATTGCAATTTCTTCATGGATCGAACAGCCTTCCGTTTGTGTTCCTGTATTATCGCCTCGCGTTGTGCAAATTTTTATACCACCGCCAAAGCATACGGCTATTTTTATCCGCAACTGCGTTTTCCTTATTTGATGCCTTCTCTTTTTATTGGCTTGGCGCGAGAACGCCACCCATAGCTATTACGTGTACAGTATTATTTAATTTGTAACTACCTCAAATCAAAAAAATGAAAAAGATAATCATCATAATCGTATCAGTATTGATTGCAGGAACAACAATATTTGCCCAGGAAAAAGCGGGCAAGAAAGACAACATGCAGCATACAAGTTTTTACAGTTGTTCTATGCACACTGATATCGCAATGTATAAAACAGGTATCTGTCCAACTTGTGGTATGAATCTCGATGTTTCCAAAAAAGAGGCAATGAAAAGAGAGGTAACCCGGACCTATACCTGCCCGGTGCATGCAAATCTTACCAGTGGCAAAATGGACAACTGCCCGAAATGCGTCACCAAAATGAACCTTTCGCCTAAAGAAAGGATGAAAGAAAAAGTGGTAAAATTAAACGTCTGCAATATGTGCCCGGATGCAAAATGTGATAATCCCGGAAATTGCACGCATTGCGGAATGGATATGGCAAAAATGAACTAAAATTTCATTATGCACGTCATTTTGGTGGAAGACATTAATATGAAAACGATCAAATAAAGAGAAATTTTACCCTGCGTCATCCGGAAAAGTATACCAATACCCGGATGACGCCGGTGTTTCCGGAATACTGAGAGCGAAATCATTGGTAATGATGGGAAATGTAGTCACTATTTGCAATACCAGGCCATGGTGAACAACGGTTCGGGCAAAATAAAGGCGGGAGGAAATTATTCCCATATAGCCTGAACTTATTTTTCACAATATAGATTTCAGACCACTAATTACCAGGCCAGGTTTTAATTTTGCTAAGCAGCCTGACCGAATGGAAGTTCCAGAAACATCAGTACAATTAAATCTATGTATAAACTCAAATTCAGTTTTGCAATAATAGTCGCTGTATTTCTTTTTCAATCATTTGTTTTGCAATCTCCGGGCTATCGGGCTGAGCAACCAATGGCATCGATTAGGGGTGTCTCTCCTTCCCTTGCTGTTGATCACAATAACCTGTTGATGGCTTATGCATCTGGCGACACCATTTTCTTTTGCATGTCTTCTGATCACGGCAAAGCTTTTTCTGCGCCCACGAGGGTGGCAATATTGACTGGTCTATCTGTCGGCGGCGGAAGAGGTCCCCAGGTTGTTGCTACAAAAGATCAGCTCGTTATTGCAGCAACCGACAAGGCAGGAAATATTTACAGTTTTATAAAAAATAAAACTGCACAACGCTGGGAAAAAACCGGTCGAATAAATGACGTACCTGATATCGCTAAAGAAGGGTTTGTTTCGCTGGCCGCGGGACATGAAAATGAAGTCTATGCGGTCTGGCTCGACCTTAGAAACAACAAAAAGAACAAGGTTGCAGGTGCGAGGAGTCTCGATGGCGGTAAAACATGGTCAACGAATAAAATCATCTATACTTCTCCTGGCGGCACTGTCTGCGAATGCTGCAAACCTTCCGTGGAAATGAAAAACAG
>JANWHX010000340.1 GCA_025450235.1 Chitinophagaceae bacterium
GCGAAGTATGTTCTCCTCCAATCACGCGAACATTCAAAGCATCTCCATTACGCTTTAGAAATTAGCTATTATCCAATGACGGGTGAAAGAAAAACACCCGCCATGGCCCCCGGTTGTCCTGAGTCTTCCCGCCAATAATAATATTAAAATTATAGGGTTGTTATACTGAGACTGCGTCTCAGTATCAACTTCGAAGAAGTTGTAAAAATCTAAGTCTATTCCTCTTTCACAAGCGAGTGTCAGATAGTCCCGGCTTCGCCGTGCTACGGAGATAGAAGATATATCACGCCTCGTCTGCTAACAAGTTGCTACAGCAATTCAGATTTGCATTAACTTTAATGCCATGAGCCCGGATAACAAAATACTAATCATAACCGGCGATGCTGGTGAAAGTTTTGAAATTCTTTATGCCACTCACCGGTTGCGGGAAGCAGGGTATGAAGCAGTTATTGCAGCGCCTGCTGTTAAGCCCATGAACCTGGTGATCCATGATTTTGAACCGGGATGGGATACGTATGTAGAACGCAAAGGTTATATAGTGGAATCTCAAATTTCTTTTGATGAAGTGGTTCCTGATGATTACCGGGCCGTCCTTATCCCCGGGGGTCGTGCCCCTGAGTATTTACGTAACGATCCAAGAGTGATCAGCATGACGAAGGAATTTTATAATAGTGGCAAATTTGTTTTTGCTATTTGTCATGGTGTGCAGATATTGGTAACGGCCGGTTTGGTAGATAAAAGAAAGATCGCCTGTTATGAGCATGTGAAGTTTGAAGTAGAATGTTGCGGGGGCATTTACGTTACCCCTGACGAAGCGGTAAAAGATGGAAGAATTGTTACAGGGAAAACCTGGCAATCTCACCCCGAGTTTTACAAGATTGTTTTTAATTGCCTGAAAGAAACAGAAAAAGCGGCTATGTCGGGCTGAGCTGTGCAGCACCTCTTAATGCTGGTATATAAACAATATGATCAGGCAGCTCTTGACAGGCAATACAATAATCGATTGCAGGTTCCTGATTTTGCAAGACATCTGGACAGATGGGAATCGCTAAGCAGGCAAACAGAAAAAGAATTCTCTTCCATTAGAGATATTTCCTATGGTAAATTGCTTCGGGAGAAACTGGATATATATCCTTCACCGCAACCTTTATCAAAAACATTGATCTTTATTCACGGTGGTTATTGGCATAAATCTGGCAAAGAAGATGTTCAGTTTATTGCCAAAGCTTTTCGGGCTTATAATATTACCATAGTTCTCATAAACTATCCGCTGGCGCCCGCAGTATCTATTGATCAGTTATCAACATCATGCCGTGAAGCGGTGAATTGGGTTTACAAAAATATATCAGCCTTTAATGGTGATCCGGATCAGCTTTATGTGGCCGGGCATAGCGCAGGCGGTCACCTGGCAGCTATGTTGCTTACGACTGCCCCGATAACTCCCGCTAGCTACCTGCCTGCCGGCGGGCACGGTCGGGAAGGGGAGGATCGTTTTGATCTTGCACCAGATGTTATCAAAGGAGTATGTACCATTAGCGGTTTGTTTAATTTAATTCCTATTTATCTTTCTGATATTAACCAGGCGCTGAATATGGATAAGGCAACAGCTCTTCGAAACAGCCCGGTTAATTTGTTGCCGGCAACTCAATGTCCGTTGGCAATAACAGTGGGCAGAAATGAAACAGATGAGTTCCTGGATCAAAGCAATGAATTATATGCCCGCTGGAAAGAAAGTATTCCGGTTAAAATGTTACAGATAGAAGGGTTAAATCATTATTCAATACTGGAGACAATGCTTGATCCGGTATCCTCACTTCACAAGGTGGTGCGCGGGGTAATGAAAATTTGATGTGAAAATATTTAAATTCCTCACCGTGTCTTAGCCCACTTTCCACCAGTGTAGGTGTTCTGCCCAAAAAAAACCGCCGCGGTTGGTGTTTTCTTCCACCAACCGCATGAACTAAGGACTCCATTACTTTACCAATACCAGTCTTTTCCCCGGTTTCGCTTAGTGTTCCAACACCACAATGAAAATAAAAGCTTCAGCGCGGTTATACTGAGACTGTTTCTCAGTATTTTAGTAATTTTCAAATATGATTACAATTTGTTTTTATACTGCTGATAGTTACGAGGTATTAAAGAAAGTAGCGGACGATAAAAAAGCTTTGTGTGATACCTATGTAGATTGGCTCGTAGAATTCTCGAAAGCTGTTGAAGGATTTAAGGGACAAGGACTGGAAGTTGTTCCAATAAATATTAATATAGGAGAGCTTACCAAATGGTGCAAGAAGAATAAATCAAAAAATACAAGCCACAGCAGGTCACAGTATGTTGCAGACGTTGGTCATTCACAATTTTCCGGATTTGAATAACTAAATGGACATCGTTATCCTGAGTTTGCAACTCAGGACCAGTGCCAATAGTCGTCAGTCAAACTATTTTTACGCAATGGCAGAGTTACACGCCGTGGTTGGTTTTTCTCCTCCACCAACCACAAGAAAAGGTAAAGCATCTGCATTACGCGTTAGAAATTCTCTATAGTTCAGGTGGCGGATGGAAGAAAACACCCGCCACGGCGTAAATTAGCACCATGAAAAAAATTCTGGCCTTAGCTATCCTCCTTCCTTTTCTTTCTTTAAGACCAAAGGCACAAGAAGCTATCATTGGTCAACCTTTACCCGCCTGGAAAGAAGGTTATCTCGATCTCCATCATATCAACACCGGCAGAGGATCTTCTGCTTATTATATTTTTCCTGATGGTACAACTATGTTGCTGGATGCGGGTGAAATGAACCCTGAAAACGAAAGAACAAGATCGCCACGTAACTCAGTCATCCGGCCCGATAGCAGCAAACGGGCTTACGAATGGATTGTTCATTATATAAGACACCATTTACCAGCCAAACAGGATATCAAACTGGATTATGCTTTGATCACCCATTTTCATGACGACCACTATGGCTGCTGGTATTCAAAAGCGCCAACTTCTGTGAAGGGCGAATATAAATTGTCAGGCATTGCAGGCGTTAATGAACTGATCCCTATCCGCCAGTTATTTGACCGGGGTTTTCCGGATTATAATTACCCGGTCGATATCAGCACACTGATGAAGAAATTGAACATAACAGATAGTTCAGGATATAAGTCGTTGCAGAACTATAAAACTTTTGTTCGTGCAAACAAAGACAAAGGAATGAAGCCTGCACTATTTAAAGCAGGAAGTCGCCAACAAATAGTACTTCAATATAAGCCCCGACAGTTCCCGGAGTTTTATGTGCAGAATGTAAAAGCTAACGGACTTATATGGACCGGTAAAGACAGTAGTGTTGATCAACATTTCCCTGCCGTCGATACGGGCAATTCCAAAACATGGCCGGATGAAAATCCATTGAGCCTGGCGTTGGCGATTCATTATGGTCCGTTTATCTATTATACCGGTGGTGATAATCCCGGAAATGTTTTTTACGGAGATGCGCCCTGGCGTGATGTGGAGACAGCAATGGCAACGGCGATTGGTGAAGTGGATGTGGCCACGATGGACCATCATGGCAACCGGGATGCGGTAAATGAGTTTTTGGTAAAAACATTTAAGCCCAGGGTATGGATAGGGCAAACCTGGTCATCAGATCATCCGGGCCGTGAAGTATTGCTCCGCATGACAACCCTGTATCTCTACCCGGGTGATCGCGATCTATTTTCTACCAATATGCTGGAAGCTAACAGAATTGTTATCGGTCCTCTTATTGATCGCTCTTATAAAAGCCAGCAGGGGCATATTGTGGTGAGAGTATTGCCCGGTGGTAAAACTTATTATGTTATTATACTCGATGATACACGTATTGATATGCCGGTGAAAGCTGTATTTGGTCCCTATACATCAAAACTGAAGAAATCCTGAGTTATTGCAAAGTCATTGCAGACCGATGCACGAACCAAGGCAGTAGGAATTGCAAAACTTCAATAAATTCGTAAACCAATCAGTAAGCCGTTAAAAATATGCCAATGAGAAAAATAATGCTTTCTATTTTATTTTTTTTGGTAGCAGAGGCAGGATTTGCACAATCAAAAACAATCACATTAAGTAAAGACCAACTGAAAGATAAAATTATGGGTGGCTGGGCCGGCCAGACCATCGGGGTTACATTTGGCGGGCCTTATGAATTCCGTTTTTCAGGAAGTTTTATCCAGGATTACCAGCCATTGACATGGTATGACGGATATCTGAAAAAAACAATGATGGAACAGCCGGGTTTGTATGATGATCTCTACATGGATCTGACGTTTGTTGATGTATTTGAGCGGTATGGCCTGGATGCATCGGTTGATTCATTTGCCAACGCCTTTGCACATGCGGGATATATGCTCTGGCATGCCAACCAGGCTGCACGGTATAATATTCTGAACGGCATGAAGGCACCGCAATCGGGATATTGGATGAATAATCCTCATGCCGATGATATCGATTACCAGATTGAAAGTGATTTTGCAGGGTTAATGAGTCCTGCCATGCCAAACACAGCATCGGCGATAAGTGATAAGATCGGGCATATTATGAACTATGGCGATGGCTGGTATGGAGGCGTGTTTATTGGGGCTATGTATTCATTGGCGTTTGTTTCAGGCAAAATTGATTACATCGTAGAGGAAGCGTTGAAGACAATACCGGTAAAAAGCAGTTTTTACCAATGCATATCCGATGTGATCAGGTGGCATAAGCAATATCCCCGCAACTGGCAGCAGACCTGGCTGGAAATTCAAAAAAAATGGTCCAGTGAAGTATCCTGTCCGGATGGTGTGTTTCATCCATTTGATATCGATGCAAAGATCAACTCGGCATATGTAGTGGTTGGATTGCTGTATGGTAACGGTGATTATACCAAAACTCTTGAAATAACTACCCGGTGCGGGCAGGATGCTGATTGTAATCCTTCATCATCGGGCGGGATTTTGGGCACGATGATCGGGTATAAAAATATTCCCGCTTACTGGAAGATGGGTTTGAAAGAAGCAGAGAGTATCGATTTTAAATA